>CAZIMR010000237.1:0-2967 GCA_964540215.1 uncultured Puniceicoccaceae bacterium | reverse complement strand
CGCAGAAATCGGCGCCGTCCTATTCGGCGACAACGGACTCCGCTATAATCCCGCTGCACCAAAATGGCTCAACCGCGACCGCTTCGTACTCTCAGCTGGCCACGGCTCGATGTTTGTTTACTCATGGCTACACCTAGCTGGCTATGACCTCTCTTTAGAAGAAGTGAAAAACTTCCGCGTACTCGGCTCCGAGACCCCAGGTCATCCTGAGTTCGGCGACACTGCCGGCGTTGAAGCCACCACCGGCCCACTCGGCCAAGGCATCGGCAATGCAGTCGGCTTCGCACTTTCCGGCAAGCGTGCGGCGGCACAGTACAACACCCCTGAACACACCATTTTCGACCAACATATCTTCGCACTCAACGGCGACGGTTGCCTGCAAGAAGGTGTCGCCAAAGAAGCGATCGCTTTTGCGGGGCACAACCAGCTCGACAACCTTATCCTCATCTATGACTCCAACGACGTCACGCTCGACGCAATGGCAACACAGTCGCAAAGCGAAGATGCCGAAGCGTATTTCATCTCTCAAAGCTGGGATGCGATCACCATTAACGGTCACGATCTGACTGCGATTAAAGAAGCCATCGCTCACGCTAAGTCCAATGACAACGGTAAGCCAACCGTCATCATTGCGAAGACTACAATTGGCAAGGGCATTCCTGAAGTTGCCGGCACAGCAGCCGGTCACGGCGAAGGCGGCGCAAAGTTTGCCACTGAAGCTCGCAAGGGGCTCGGCCTACCGGAAGAGACTTTCTACGTGTCCGCTGAGGTGCGTGCACACTTTGCTGCACAAGCAGAGGCAGGCAAAGCCGCGAATGCAGAATGGCAAGTGACCTACACCGCATGGTGCGCAGCAAACCCAGCACTGGCTGCTGAGCTCGAAGCATCCGTCAAAGGCGAGATCCCTGCCGACCTCGTTAGCCGCATCCCAGAATTCGATGCTGGTACTGGCTCAGCAACACGCGCCTCCGGTGGCGTGGTCATGCAGTCCCTTGCCAAGGAAGTGCCACAAGTCATCACTGGTTCCGCTGACCTTTATGGTTCTACCAAGAACTACATCAAAGACGGCGGCGACTTCTCCGCCCAAAACTTCGGTGGTCGCAACATCTGGTTTGGTATTCGCGAACACGCAATGGGCGCAATCTGCAACGGTATCGCTTATGACGGCCTATTCCGCCCAAGTGGCGCGACCTTCCTCGTCTTCGCGGACTACCTTCGTCCCGCGATCCGCCTTGCGGGCCTCGCCAAGTTGCCCGTCACTTACATCTTCACGCACGACTCTGTTGGTGTCGGTGAAGACGGCCCAACGCACCAACCCGTCGAAACAGTCAGCGGCCTGCGCGTGATCCCGAATCTTGACGTCATTCGCCCATCTGATGCCGAAGAAACCGCAGCCGCATTTGCAGCCGCAACACTTCGCAGCGATGGTCCGACCGCATTGATTCTCACTCGTCAAAATATCCCTGCGAATGACAGCGTCAGCATTGCCGATCGCCGTGAAGGCACGCTCAAGGGTGGCTACATCGCGAAGCAAGAATCTGGCGACCTGAAACTCATCATCATGGCAACAGGCTCTGAAGTGCAACACGCACTCGGCGCAGCGGAGCAACTGGGTGACGGCGTACGCGTCGTCTCTCTCCCTTGCTTCGAGCGCTTCGAACGCCAATCAGCAGACTACGTCGATCGCATCCTGCCACTTAGCTGCACCGCACGTGTTGCCGTTGAAGCAGGCGTCTCTAGTACATGGGGCAAGTACGTCGGCCTCACCGGCAAGACAGTCTGCATCGATCGCTTCGGTATCTCTGCTCCCGGCGATACCGTTATGGCCGAACTAGGTATGACTGCAGACAACGTCGCAGCCGTCGCCAAAGAACTACTCTAAACCGTAACCACGCTTTGAATACAAAAGGCCGCCCATGTGGGCGGCCTTTTTTTGTCGGTGTTAAAAGTAAATGGTAACAACTCTGGCGTACGAGCTTACTCGTGCCCCCGACCCTACCGACAATAAAAAGCCCCCTGTCGTTTGACTGAGGGCTTAAAAAATGGAGCGAGCGAAGAGGTTCGAACTCTCGACATCCACCTTGGCAAGGTGGTGCTCTACCAATTGAGCTACGCTCGCTTGTTTGGAAGAAGTCGCAGAGAATTCTAAATTAGTCCTCTCTGTCAATGCGTTTTCGAATAAAGCTACTCTTCGAAATCTAAATCAATCGTTAGCTTGCGTCGCAATGTGTCAGGCAACGCAACAAGATTGTTGTCCCGCAGCGAAGTGGCGAGATCATCGCTTAGCAGGAGACGAAGCACTTCCTTAACTCCCGCCTCGTCGCGCTCTTTGTGGACGATATAGAACGCCAAGCGAATCGGATAGTCACCATAATGTACATTATCATCCGTTGGACTAAACGCGGGGCCATCTACTTCATCAGAGATCATCAATACTTTGATATCTTTACTCTTCGGCAAACGTGGTAAAATCGCGATTGAAGCAGCATCTGAAAACAGTAAGCCCTCAACCTCGGAATCTTTGACCAAGTCGACAGTCGTCTTCATCTGCTCACCCCGAAGGACGGAAAATTTGAATAACTCGAGCGATATACTTTGATCTCTTTGCCCCGCGAATGCTTTAATTGAACGACTACCCCAACCGGAGAGACCTAAGTCGCCCCATGTAGTATGGTTGAATTCCTCATTCGCGCCGAATATACCACCGAGTCTAGGTAGGCTGATCTCATTAATCGGATTACTTTGACTGACCACAACCACAGCAATATCATATGCGAAAGGAAAAACCAGAAACTCCTCACGCGGTACATCCGTATCTTCAGGGACTGCGATAATCGCTAAATCGATTTCATCTGAGCGCAAGCGCTCCAAGCCTGGCAAACTACCAATGCTATCGATCTCGAATTCAATCGAATGCGTCTCTCCATAGGCTTGCAGTGGTTCAGCGATAAAATCTGCCAAGAGGTC
>CAZIMR010000236.1:0-2982 GCA_964540215.1 uncultured Puniceicoccaceae bacterium | reverse complement strand
TGGTGACCTGAGTGGCGTCGGCCTCGGCAGTGAGAGGAGCCTCAAAGATCCAGCCTTTGTTGGTCCGTGCGACGCGTACTCTGAAGTTGGCATTGCCGACTGTTTCGGGCGCTCGAATCTGCAGGCTGAGTGCGTCGATTTCGAAAACGGGGATGTTAAAGATCTCGCGGTTGCGGAGATCGCTTAGGTCGACGAGTAAACTTTTAATCACTTGGCTGTTGACGACAAATACGTTTTTCTTGCTGGGCCCGAGTAGGTAGAAATTGTTGCCGATTTCCGTTGCTGTGCCGACGCTTAGCTCGATGGATTCATTTTTGTTAGAAATCGTGAGCTGCAACTGTGGCTCGTCCAGGCCGTAATCCGCGAGGGTCTGGCCGGTTTTCTTAATTTCTGCGACGGAGAAGGATGCTTCTTCTTCGAGGAACTGTAGCTGATTCAGCATACGGTTGATCGCAAAGTAGTTTGCAGACCATTGCATGGGCGCAGTTATTTTCCAAGATGAGCCATCGTGCTCCAGGATGCGTGGTGTATCGAGACCTTTACCGTTGAGTTCGATGCGGTCGGCTTCGATCACTTCGCGACCGATTATTGCAGAAAGGCTGCCACTTTGTGAGTTGGCTCGCTCGGTTTTTGTATTGAGTGATAAGATCAACCCAAAAGTGATGACGTTGAAGGCGAGTAGAAGTAGTGTGAATTTAAATCGCATCGGTTTTTAATGGCGTCGAATGAGAAATACGAGAAGTCCGAAAATAGCGGTAAGGGCGGGAATACTAGCAAAGTAGGTGAGTATGCGCTGCAAATCGCTTTCGCTCATTACGATTTGGTAGCTTTTCAGTTGGCGTGTCGGAATGTTAAGTAGACTGGTGCGGTCGAACGACCAGTTGATCGAATTGATCAATAAGGTGTGGTTGCCGAAGGCGCGCAGGCGGTTGTTAGCGATGAAGTCGGAGTTGCCGAACACGACCATGCGGCCACCCGGAATTGTAATGCCGAGTTCGTTGCCGGAATTACGAGAGGATACGGTAGCGATACTGACTGGGCCTTTTTTATCTCGTTTAGCATCAAATAGCGCGGGGCTTTGTGTGCGGTAGTCTCGCTCGGCCCAGCTCTGGTCGGAGGTGCCGATGAGTTGATAGACTTGTAGGCGGCTGTCATTGGCAGATGTTGGATCGACGCGCACGGAGCGTGGTTGGCCAAAGAGTGCGGTGATTTGATAGTCAATGAGCAGCTGCGTAATGGGGTGCTCGGCGAAGCGGCGTATGATCAAGTCGCCGCCTTGGGCGCGAAAATCGGTGCCAGTGTCGACCACGGCAGTGTCTTCGGCCAGCACGCCCCAATCGAAGAAAAGTTCATCCATCCCGTGGCGACGGCCTGGATCGATCAGCGTGATCATGCGGCCATTGCCATCGCTCATATAGCGGCGCAATTTCTCGACTTCTTCTGGCTGCAGGCTGGCTTGCGGTGAGGGCACGATGAGCAGTGAGGCATCTTCGGGTACGGTTGCTTCGATCGCTAAGTCGAGTGTTGCCACCTCGAAATTTCGCTCGCGCAAGTAGCTTTCCAGCTGAGAGAGGCCGCGCAGAGCGTCCACGTCGTCGAGGCGCATTTCACCGTGGCCGACTAGAAAATATATTTTTTCTGTTTTCTTTGCGGAGACCTCGAGAATGGCGGAAGTAAAGATTTGCTCGCCGCGAAAACCGCGGGTCTTGCCATTGTCATATTCATAGAGCCCGACCTGACTAATTTCTCGTACTTTGTCGCCGGATTCGATAATAATTGAACTACCGTTAGTTAAATTGTAATCAGTCGCCAGTTCTTGGGCGCGTTTCCGCTGCCGGTAAATGTCGACGAATTCGACGGTGACGTAGGCTTTGCCGTCGCGCAGTCCGGCGAATTCGTATTCGCGCAGAAGTCTGTTCAGATCATCGCGAATGATGTCGAGGGTATCATCCTCCGTCTCTTTCGGGATGGTGACGATGATCTTCACTGGCTCTTTGAGCTCACGAATGTAGGCGTTCGACTCGGGGGCGAGTGTGTAGGCACCTGTTTTCGTCAGATCAATACGTTTGAAGTAATTCGCTGAGATGTAATTCAGGGCGATTATGAGGCTCAGGCTCAGTAGTATCTGCAGCGCACGGTTGGCGGTGCGGAAGCGGCGAGCAAAGCGGAATTCGTTAAAGCGGCTTGGTTTCATCAGGCTTTCGCTTCGATCACAAGGGTGGACAATCCCAGCAGGAGCATGCCTATGCTGGTATAGTAGAAGAAGGGGCGCGTATCAATTATTCCATGTGAGAAATCGTCAAGATGTTGGAAAATCTGTAGGTAGTTGACCAGTTCGGACACCCAGGAAGAGAGATCGCCGCCGCTCTCGGCGATGTTGCCGAGTTGTTGTCCGCCGATAATGACGACGAACAGCGTCGTGAAACTGAGCATGCCGGCTACCAATTGACTGCGAGTGATGCTACTGGCGAAGATGCCGATGGAAATAAATAGTATGCCGCTGAGTGCGAGGAATGTGAAGCCGCCGATGATGGAGGCAGGTTCGAGCATGTTGCAATTAACTGCTGAGCTGGGGAAAAACGTCGCCGCAATCAATGGGAAGCTCAGCGTCGCGAGCCATAAGAGCATGTAAAAGGTGTAGGCCCCAGCGAATTTACTCAGGATCACGGCCAACCGTGAGGTTGGGGTTGTCATGAGCGTATCCAGTGTGCCAGTGCTGCGCTCGCCTGCTATGCTACGCATCGTCAGTAGCGGCACCACAAAAAATACCGGAATCCAGAAAATACGTAGGAACTGTACAATCGGCAGGCTCTCTTCGGGCGCGTTAATCATCCCGCGCAAGATGGCCCAGTAAAGGAATCCCATTAAGCCAAGAAAAAGCACCGCGGCAATGTAGGTCGGCGGGCTGATCAACAGCATTCGGAGTTCGTGTTTGAGCAGAATAAAGAAGTTACGCATAGTGAAATTGATAAATGCCTAGGA
>CAZIMR010000235.1:0-2996 GCA_964540215.1 uncultured Puniceicoccaceae bacterium | reverse complement strand
GACAACTTAGAGTGAAATGCTCCGTCGCTTGCTCCCCATCGCTGCGCAACCTCAGCGACAGCCGCATACTCCAAGTCATCGTCTGACGGAATCGCGACCCCGGCCTGCGCCATCGCAGCCAGCGCAAATGCAACTGGATCTAACTTTGAGTATTTGGTGAACGAGTGCAGGCGAGCATGTATTGGATCTTCCAGCAACTCCTGACTGAACGCATCAAAGGCCGTGCGCGCAGCGATAAAATCACGCAGCTGTTTAGGCAAGGAATTCGGGATCCCCTCGTGCCGATCCGACAACACATCCAAGCCATTCGCAATCAAGCGAACACGGGTCGCATGATACTGTGCAAATAACTCCGTCATACGGAACGCCTCCGACACCACCTCAATACGCGCCAAGCGACGCGGATCGTCAGCGACCAGTGCCTTGCCCGACTCGATCAAATCACGCAACCCCCTAAGACGCGCCGCATCAAATAGCTCAATGCCAAATTCATCCTCGTAAAATTTGATCCATTCCGCCTTGCCCTCATTCGCATTGCGATGCGCCTCGGCCTCCTCGTAAAAGGCTCGCAGTGGCACCGCAGCCGCACCGAAGAAATGGGTGTAATATTCATCTAGCAGCGCGGCGGCGTCTTGATCGGGGTTCCACAGTAGCTCTGCGGCTAACCAAGCCTTACACCCATCCAAGCCCCACGATGAAGGTAATTGAGAGAAAAAAACCGAGACGCCATTAGCGCTCATATATTTCAGGCTCTCTGCGATCCACTGATTGAACTGCCGAGGATACACATACGGTGCGCCGAAATAGTAATCCCAAGTCGCAAGCCGGTCCGCACCCGAATCTGCCCAACGCTGAATCAAGGCCTTATCCTGCGCCCGATACTCTGAATCATGCCACTGCGCGCGATCCGAAGTCAGCACCGGCATCACTCTGGGATGAAGCGAGAACGACGGTGACTGCTCCGTCCAATAATAGGCCAGAGCCGTCAAATAGCGCGGCTCGCCCGCAGGTGTCGTCCATGCCCCGCCCTCTTCAAACACCTGCTCCGCGACTTGATTCATAAAGCCAAAGACCAAATCCGTGTAATTTGGACGCCCGCGAAAATACTCCACAGGCTCAATCGCTCGGCGCGTCGCCTCAGAGTCGTCAAACAATGCATTATCATTGATCGACAGTGAAAAACTCCGCGACTCGGGATTCTTCTCAAACGCGGCCAGTGCCGCTTTAGCGGCGACCTCAACCGCGCGCCGTTCAGTAAAATCAGGCTGCGGATCGTAACCACCGCTCCCCGTCGGCTTGCGTCGGCGCCCATAGACCTCGGAGAAGATCTCCGGCTCTGCATCATAAAGTGCAGGCGTAAACACCTTCGCCAAGGCATGATTAAACTGAAAATGGCGCACCAGCCGATTCCGACGGCCAAACTCGCCATTCATCGGATAGAACGTGCGCATCACATACGCCGGCTCTTCGTGCCAGCGACCTTCGGGAAACTTTCCGGGCGGTGAACCGACCAACTCGAGCCCCAAATCACCCGCCCAATACCAGCGGGCCCCAAGAAGTTCTTGGCACAGCGCATACACCCCATTCAACACCCCACGCTCCCCATCACCCGCAACAAACACCCGAGTGCCTTGGCGGTGAATCATAAATGCATCATTCTGCAGCTGGCTGCGGCTACCGCCAGAATCACCGAGGTAAATCGCAGACTTCGGGCGATTCGCACCTGCGGTCTGTACCTTTAGTGCCACTCCTGTGCGCCGCTCAAATACGTGACGCAAATCTTCGACGGCTGCCGATAACGAATCTCCAGCACCAGCAGGCACGACCAGCGTGCGCAGCGACTCTAATGACAAACGACTCGAGCCGGGCAAATAATCCACCCTCCATGCACCTGGCCGACTCGACTGCGCCGAAAGCGTCGCCGCCACAGCGCACATGCAAAGTGATAAGAATAAATAATGTAAACGCATTGTAGAAAATTTAAGCCGCTTCAGATCGAGAATTTCGACTTGCGACACAAACAAAAACGCCATCAGGCCCATAAGGCAAAAAAGAAAACCGTCCCACACGCCAAGCAACGCACCAAACATAACGGCGCCGAAGAGCCAGACAAGTGATCAGATGGGCTCGGCTATAATCCCCTCAATCATCATCAAATCAATCTCTTATCGTTAGCCCTTGCAGCCTAGCAAGCATCTCATTGATAAAGCCAACTCGCCCCACTCCTGCGGCAATTCGAATCTGCCTCGTATGCAGGCATACTTCATCGTCCAGGGCAGCGTGCACCAGCAACACATTTACTCCGCGCGGCTGCGCTGCTGTACTAGCATTTGCACACCTTAAGAGGGCTGAAAATTTAATCGTCACGCAAGATAATCCGCACCATATCTAGACATTACGGTAGGTGCCGTACACATTCCATTATGCCCGTCCTCACAAGTCACAGCGTCATAAAATACTTTACTCTTCCCATCAACGAGGTGGAGGTTGAAAACTGGGCAAAGGCTCAAAAAGAGGCTCTCGCCGGCCCCGTCACCTTCGGCCAACTGTTCACCACCCCGGACTGCCGCCGCGCCAAAGAAATCATGGAAATCGTGCAGATTTATGCACACGTGCCGACCATGATCGGCTGCTCGGCCAACGGCCTAATCGCCGGCAACCAAGAGATCGAAAACGAAGCGGGCTGTTGCATCGCACTCTACCACCTGCCAGACACACAAGCGCGCGCGATCCATCTACCACTGGAGGTCTTTGAGCGAACGGATCGAGCCACCAACATTCGCGCAGCAATCGGCGCACGTCCTGAAAACGTCAATGCGTGGACCCTATTCGCCTCCTCCGAGAGTATTGGCAACGAAGCATGGCTGCCCGATTGGGACCACGCCACCGAACATCGCACCACGATAGGTGGATTTGCTTGTGCTGCTTCGAATGCGCACGAATCCGCGCTCTACCTAAACGGCGCAGTGCACACCGACGGCGCGGTTGCGCTGGGC
>CAZIMR010000234.1:0-2999 GCA_964540215.1 uncultured Puniceicoccaceae bacterium | reverse complement strand
GCCTCGGCCACTGGTGCAGTAGGTGCAGCTCTACTAGCAAAAATTGGCGTCGAACCCACAGTTGCTGCCGAGTATGAACAAGGTGCAGTCACTGAGAATGTCGGCAAAGACATCAACGATTTACAATATATCGCAAGACTCATCAACGAGTCAAAGAAAAGGCTTATAATAGAAGACTTTCACTACATGTCAGTTGGTGACCGAACTTCCTTTGCTTTCGACATGAAAGCCTTATGGGACTATAGCCTATTTGTTGTCATCGTCGGCATATGGACTCAAACTAATATGCTTCTTTATTTAAACTCAGATCTGACAGGTCGCGTAAATGAAATGTCTATCGATTGGAGCTCAGATGAACTAAAAAATGTTCTAGATAAAGGCGGAAAAGAATTGAATCTGAAGTTTAGCGAGAGCCCGAAGGATCTCCTATCGGAGTCAGCTTACTCTAATGCCGGAATCTTGCAGCAATTGACGTTACTTACACTCGACGATGCACAAATCTACCAGGGAAATACTCTCATAAAAAAGCATTTTGAGTCAAAGGATCACGTAATTAATGCGTGCATGCAATACGCAGAACAACTGAACCCTGTGTATCAGAAGTTTGCCAAACGAGTGTCCACTGGGATACGAAGCAGAAAGAATGCTACAGGCATCTATGCTCATGCCATGGCGGTGATCCTTGATGCTTCAGATGAAAAGTTAATTCATGGGTTGAGCGCAAAAGAAATCCACGAAAAGGCACAAAAAAGAGAAAAGAGAATTCAATACAGCAACTTGAAAGTTATTTTGGGCAAGTTTCAAGATCTTCAAGTGGACGACGATGGAAGAGGGCTAATAATCGGATACAACCCATCCTCTGAAGAAATTTCAATAGTAGACAGGCAATTACTACTTTACAGAAGGTATGCTACGGTCAAATGGCCTTGGGAAGATATTATAGAAGAATCTGAGAGGGCTGGAGAGAGATACGAATGAGCCAACCAAACGATAGTAGACAACGTCGCTAACGCGCCGTCGCCACATTTCCATGTTCGGCATCGCTTGCACACTAGCGAAGAGGTTCCATCTTATTTGTGGAGCGCTCCAAAGAAAGAACTGCCTGCCCTACTCACTGAATACCTCGACAGTCTCAAATCGAAAGAAAGAGGCGTAAAAGCATATCAACGGCGTGCGGGTGCATGTTGAACGACTCATTAAAAAGTGCACCAGGGCAACTGCTGACGCGATCTCACAACGGTCTTTTGAACATTGGCCAGCTAGTAACCCTTTGGATCTTGGATCGAAAACATAAAAGCAGCTCTCTGCCAAAACGAAAAAGGAATACCAAAGTTACGCTCAAGCCTTCACGACTTGGCTCGTTCATTGCCGAGTGCTGAAAGACAACCCGCTTGAATTGCTCAAGCCGATCACGACGAAGGACAAAGAAACAAAGCGGCGCGACCTGTGGACTCCCTAAATTCTACGCAATTCCCTATACGCTCGATCTGGTGGCTGCATTGACTACCGCTCAGCGGTCTTCCTCCTCTTTAGACCATCTAGTCCGTAGAAGCTCCTTAGAACGTCTCCAATGGGCTGGCGTGTATATCGTCATTGAGCGCCCCTACATCGAATTACTCGCAAGTAACAATAAGACGGAAGAGCGCCTGATTCGTCACATCGACAAGGAAACGCAGAGCTATCTCCTGTCACTGCGCCCTGCTGACTTCAAGGCCTCAGATAGAGTCTTAGGCTACAAAATCCCGAACTCGACTGGGGTATGCAAAGACCTTTAAGCACTGGACATTCAATATCCGACTGAAATAAGCGATTTAGACTTTCATGGACTGCGCCACACCTATGCAACGATGTTTACGGCAAACGGTTCGCCTGTCGCAATACGTCAAAAGCTCCTAGTCCACAAGACAAGCGCCATGACAGACCGCTACACGATTGATAATGGAATCAATATGGCTGCTGAACTCGACAATTAGCAGCCATAATTATCTATATTTTCTGGCAGGTTTATGTCACTTTTCTGCTCATTTCTGCTCATTTCTGCTCATTTCAAAGCATTTCAAAGCATGGCTAAGTAATCAACACATCGCCCTCAACCCCTATTAACAGTGGGCAAGGCGCACAAAAAAGGCCATCTAAGAAAGATGGCCTTTAAGAATGGTGGTGAGAGCCGGATTCGAACCAGCGAACTCAAAGAGAATAGATTTACAGTCTACGTGCTTTAGCCACTTGCATATCTCACCAAAGTAGAAGCTCGGGACTGTAGGAGTGTTTTGCAGCTTGCCAAGTAATTTTTTCAAATTTCTGCCGCGCATTCAAAAAAGAGTTTTGCAATACCAGACCTCGGTGTCAGGAAGCCCCTCGACAGCTTTTCTTTTTGACTGTTTTGAAGATGCCTAAGGAACGTTTTAGCCTGAATAATTTACCGAATTGGATGCGAGGACGCTTTGATGACACTCAGCGTTTTCTAATGCTGTGCATCTGCGCAGGTGTACTCTGCGGGCTCATCGGTGTGAGCTTCCACTTGGCAATTACCGGAATTTTCGAGGCACTATTTCAGTTCTACCAAGGTCTGGGCATCTGGGCGCTGCCCGCCATGGTGCTCTCACCTGCATTGGCAGGGCTGATTGTCGGCCTGATGATTTGCTATGTCTCTCCCACTGCCAGTGGCTCAGGAATCCCACAGACCAAAAAGGCGTATTATCAAAATTTCGGCGTGATTAAGACGTCGGAAGCGTTTTGGCGCTTCATCATCGGCACCCTCTCGGTGGCCTTCGGTAATAGTCTCGGTCGTGAAGGTCCGACGGTGCACATCTGTAGTGCGGTTTCGTCAAAGCTCGGTCGAGTCTTCGGCTTAGGCAAGCTGCGCGTGCAAGCGATGATTCCAGTCGGCATGGGTGCCGGTATCTCAGCAGCGTACAACGCACCGATCGCCGCCATCACGTTTGTGTTCGAAGAACTGCTCGACAATTTTAGCAGTAAAGCCTTAGGCGGTATTCTGA
>CAZIMR010000233.1:0-3006 GCA_964540215.1 uncultured Puniceicoccaceae bacterium | reverse complement strand
ACTCACAATTTGGCCTTGGCCGCAATAGTTGGCTTTCCGGCACGGCGTCTTGGACCTATCAAGCCGCAACACAATACATTCTTGGTGTACGTCCATCGCACGGCGGATTGATAGTCGATCCCTGTCTTCCAAAAGCGTGGGATGGGTTCTCAGTGGTACGGAAATTTCGTGGTGTGACTTATAGTATTCAGATCAAAAACCCAGATCACGTCTGCAAGGGTGTGGCGCAACTAATCGTAAATGGTTTGCCAATTGAAGGTGATACAGTGCCGTTTGCAGACTCTGGAACTGAAGTCAGCGTTGAGCTGATCATGGGTGAGCTCGCGGCAGTGCCTTCCTAATCAGATTGCGATTAGATCTGGTAGCAGAGCCTGATGTAATAGATTCAAGCATGGCGCTACTCTCGGCCTGTTTGCTTCCCAGGTTATGCTGCGAGTGTCGGCTGCTTGAGCTGCTTAGTCTGGTAGGCATCGCTTAGCCTTCGCCGAGTAGTTGGCGGGTGGTAACACTATCAGAATATTGTCTCCGACGATCTTGCAGTGCGTGTGAGCTTATCTGCTGCGCGGAGGAGTGGCTTGGCCTTTTCCACTCGCGATTCAGCCAAGCTCACGATCGCGCACTGCCTCGACACGTCGGCAGTTAGAACTGAACGCCAGCTTTCAGGCTGATGGTTCTGTTTTCAGTATAGTACGCAGTGCTGCCTCGATTGACCAAGTCGATCGCGTCAAAGAGATTATCCACGGTAATCTGGAAGTTATAAACTGGCGCGGTGCGACTTTTGTTAAAGAGCTTGCCACGCCAACCAGCAAATACCGAGGTTTCAAAGTGATCAGAGAGGTAGACTTTATGCTTCTTTGGCTGTTTGACCTCACCAGTAGCACCATCAGTGACCGGTAGGATGTCGGATCTACCATCGCGAAAGTCAATTCTGTTACGTTCTGGAAATTTAGGATTAGTATAGGCAATGTCTTCATAGAAGTTCCCTAGGAAAGACTTCGAGCGATATTTTCCACTTAGGCCACAATACCAGCCTTTTAATGCACCGTCTTTAAAGCTGTAACGTGCTGTGATGGTTGCACTGTGACGCGAGGTCCCCGGCACGGTGCTTCCGTCGTTGATACCTAGCGGTGATTCTGTGATTTCTGTATCTAAATAGGCATAGCCGAGGAAGAGTGAGAGGCTGGATGTGGGGTTGTAGTATATGTCAGCCTCATACCCTTTGCTTTCTACGGTGGTGCCCGCAACGTTCGCTCCAGCCTTCGAGAAATTGCCAGCGTCGTCTACTAGATTTGGATAGATCTCCCGCAGGACGATATCACTGAGTCGCCCAACGTCATTTTCTTTTTCGATCATAAAGCTCAAGATTTGTCCGTTGAGCTTGCCCTCTAATAAATCAAACTTGAAGCCATACTCGAAGCCTTTGCCGGTTTGAGGAGGCACAATGTCTCCTTCCGGGTTGATGCTAAATCCAGTGGGTGACTCAATCGACTCTGCATAATTAGCAAAGATAGCCCAACCAGGAGAGATCCAGAAAAGTGCGCCGATCGAGGGGCTGGCTTGGGTGTAATCCTCTTCTCTTTTGCTCGGGTTCGGAGCGCCGCCGACGTTGCCTGTCTTTATGTCAGAAAAACTAGACTGCACATTCATCGTATCAAAGCGCACGCCAACAAGCGTATGAAGTCGACTGCTCATGTAGCTACCTTGTATGGCCGTCCAGATTGCTTTTGTCTCAACAGTTGCGGATTCTTCGCGCTCTGGAAGGAAAGTTCCGATGCCATTTGCTTCGAATTGGTTTGAAGGAGTAGGATTACCAGTGAGGTTACTGGTTGTCGTTGTGTCAAAATAGTTATAACTGCCTGTCGAAAGTTGATAGTAATCCTTCGCAACTTGATTGCCCGGGAATGAATCACCTGAGTTCGCCACACCCTCGTAGACTAGTGTCTCCAGTTTGCTGAAACCATTGCGTCGGTCATAATCAAAGCCAAATAGAATCTGTTGTTTTGATTCTGCGATTTCCGTATTCCATGAGAGCGTGCTGCGCAGTGCACTGGTCTCATCACGACCCTCTTTCTGCTGCCAGACAGGTTTGATGTAGAGACGATCGCTATCCTCTGCATCAACGCCTCCCACTTCATCCGCCGCGGCCCTCACTCCTGCAAATTGAAGTGAACCGTAGAGATTCGCTCGGTCGGTGTTTTGAAGTAATTCAGTGTTTTGCTCTTCGCGCATCACTGCGACTTTTAACTGAAGGTCATCCGTAAACGCATGAGTGATGTCGCCAATAAAAAAGAATCCGTGCGTATTACGTTCTTCATCGGGTGAACTCAGCGTTCCAGAGTTTTCCACAGTAATGTCACTGTAGAGGTCTTTAATGTCCTGTTTGGAGTCGAGTTGAATGAGGATCGGTCGGGGCGAGTTGGTATTCAAATCAGGCCGCGTATTATAGTCAATATCACCAGCGTCGAAAATACTGCTAAGAAGGGCGTCGGGCAGGAAGTCAACGATGTCTGGGGTGGCGGGCAGGCCTTCGGGGATTCCGCTCATTCCAGATAACCCAGTTTTATCGATGTATGTGCCAGCAGGGTTGTTGCGGCGTTCATCAATCCCTTCCAAGTGGAGTCTGATTTGAGTTTTTTCGGTGGGTCGATAGGTGGCTTCCACGGTCAGACCGTTAAACTCCTTCTCCTTGAAATCTTGATTGAACTTACGCTCCTCATGAACGCCCATCACGCGCACGGCTAATTTATCATTGATCACCTGATTGTGATCAAAGGACATGCGGAAGAGGTCCTTATTGCTCACGCTAGTCTCGATCGAGCTTTTATCTTTATTGAGCTGTGCCGTTTTAGCCAGAAAGTTGACCTTGCCGCCTGGAGCGGCTTGCCCATACACCAGACTGTTCGCGCCACGTACTACCTCAGCACGATCAATATTGTATCCATCTTGTGAAATCTGACGCGGCATGAATTCGAAGAGTTGGAAATTAGAACGGAATCCACGAAAACG
>CAZIMR010000232.1:0-3027 GCA_964540215.1 uncultured Puniceicoccaceae bacterium | reverse complement strand
CTTGGATAATTTGCAGCTGCTCGACATTTTCAGTCAAGTCGCGACTAGTCAGCCCTTTATGAATATGCTCGTGCCCTGCAAGGTCACAAAATTCTTCAATACGCGCCTTCACATCGTGACGCGTAATCGCTTCGCGCTCGTTAATGGAGTCGAGGTTGATCTCGCCCTTGACACGCTCGTAGGCGTCGATCGCTTCTTGAGGGATGTCTAGACCAAGTTCCTTCTGTGCACGCAGCACAGCGATCCAATAATCACGCTCCAACTTGATACGCCCCTCCGCGCTCCAGACTGCGCACATTGCTTTCGAGGCGTAGCGCCCCGCTAATACATTTGGTATATTTTCCATAGCTTCTTAAATTTGAGAAAACGAGAGAACCTACAGCTCTCACCTCCCCATGCGACCAAAAAACAGCAAAAGCTGCGGTTTCCAACCGACCGATAGTGTCAAACTAGCCCAAAGACGATCCGGCCCTCCGTGCCCCGCCCTACTCGCACTGTTTAAGTATCGCCAACGCCCGATCTTTCACTCCCGAATAGACCACCACAATCTCAGCGGGCACATCGGAATCGTTACGACCATAATGCCAAGTGTTGACTGTCTCGATCAGGCCCTCGCCAGCTTTGACGACGCGCTCCTTGCCACTTTCCGAAGTTACGAGGATTTCTCCGCTGATCATATAGCCCGCGTTCATCGACGGGTGCTTATGCCAGTTCAACTTCGAGTGCGGGGGAATCGTCACCTTGACCACGCTGATCTGCGCTGCCTCGATCGGGTAAGCGGGCAGCTTGGCGCCGTCCCAAGACGAATCAGATTCAGCGAGTATCTCGAGCTTCACAGTGCCATGACCATGTGGCGCCGCGGCGGCGGGGCTAATATGCGAATCCGAGAGACTGCTGCAGCCCTGCAGAAACAACAGCGGCACGCACAGGAGCACACAGAATTGCTTCATCATCAGCTCAAACATTTGATCGCCAACTCACGGCACACTTCTTCTTGCTCGTTGGGACGCTCAAGAATGCCTTCAAAGGCCTCGGCAAAAGCAATTTGAAATTGAATGAGCTTCTTCAGCGGCACCTTACTGGCGGTGGCGGCTAAATTACCTAAATACCACGGGTTTTGAGTGAAGACGTTGAGATTACTCTTCTCCTCGCTCCCGCCGAAATGGTGCCCGTAGGTGCGGGCCGCCGCTTCGAGCTCGGACTTAGCGATGCCACGCCCACCGAGACGGATTGCTCCGGCATCGAGTAGCACCCGCAGCTGAATCAGCAAACGGTTGCGCGACTGCAAGCTACCCAACAGCGGACGCGATTCGCTATTGGTAAAGAAATGGCGACGCAGCGCTTGCAGCGTCCAATCGAGCTTCAACGAATAAAAGGCGTCGGCAGCTTCGAAGAAATCGGCATCACCAAAATTCGGCACGAGATCGGCGACCAGCCGCTCGGTGATCGGCTCACCGGTGTCGGCGACATAGGTCGCGAGCTTACGGGTTTCGGCCACGATCAAGCGCGAGTTGCCATTCACCTTGCCGATCAAGAGCTGCACCGCGTCGCGCGCGATGGTGACGCCCGCCTGTTCGCACTCATCCTGAATCATGCGGGCATACATTACCGCTGCATTTTTATCCGCGGCAAGTGCAGTGAAGTCGGAATTCTTCTGACACCACTTATAAAAGCTGCGCACCTTATACACTGGCTGCGCGGTGATCAACACGCCCACCTGCGTGGGATCGAGCGTCTCTAGCAATGCCTTCAAATTATCCAGCAAATCGAGCGTGCCCTGCGCTTTGCCCGTTTGACTATTGGCCATAAAGTTCACATTCTTCAGCCACACCACCTTGCGATCACCAAACAGCGAAAGCGTCTGTACTGCGCTGGTGAAACGATTAATCGCATCCTCCACTTCAGCGACATTACCCGCACGCCCATCCACCACTTCCTTGGAAAGGTCGTCCGCGATGTCTTTGGTCTGCTCAGCAAACCACTCCTTACCTCGTTCAGAAACAAGATAATCGTCGTCGCCGCAGATGAATGTAAAGGCTTTCGCTGACATGACTCATACGGCTACACCGTATTAATGAAGGGATGATGAATGATTAGAAGAGGACCTAATCAATGTGCCCACTCCGCCAATCAGCGCAACGCGGAAGTCAGGCACACAATTAATTAATTCCCTAGCGCCCTCTCTCAGCACTCAGAAACTCTTCCATCTTATACTTCCGCAGCTTACGCCGCATCCAATCCAGCGCCGCTTGAACTGCACGTGCCTTCACATCCAGCCGTCCACCAGTGTAATGCACCGTCTTGCACCACACGCCAACGGGTGAGTGATATCCGAAATGAATCGTGCCGACTGGGTTCTTCTCATTCCCTCCATCTGGCCCAGCAAAGCCAGTCACGCTCAGCCCATAATCTGCTGATAACCGCTCCGAAGCTCCGGATGCCAGCGCCACCGCACACTCAGCACTCACCCCGTGTTGCTTAATGAGCGACTCTGGTACTCCTAGCAAAGTGACCTTCACGTCATCCGTATAACAAACCACCCCGCCCGCGAAGACACTCGAGGCTCCGGGAATATCCGTAAACGCATCCGCCAACGAGCCGCCCGTACAGGATTCGGCAATCGCCAAGGTCCGATCTAATGCGCGCAATTCATGATACACCACCCGAGCGAGTGAGCAATGGCCGAAACAGACGAAGTCCGCGCCAAAGATCTGCCGCGCCTCTTGTGCAATCAACTTTAGTTGAGCCAACTGCAGCGAACCATCGCGGCAAGCCAAGCGCACATCGACCATCCCGTAGTGCACACAATACGCAACGGTCAATGCTGAGTGCCGCTCGATGATCGGTTGCATCATGTGCTCCACCGCCGATTCGCCAAGCCCGCACGTGCGAACCTGTACATAAGCATCGCCCTCACCGATCAACCCGACCTGCCGTAAGCGCGGCAGTACTTGCTTCTCAAACATCGGCTCCAACTCATGCGTCGGCCCCGGCAACATAATTAAACATTTCTCACCCTGCTTATAA
>CAZIMR010000231.1:0-3046 GCA_964540215.1 uncultured Puniceicoccaceae bacterium | reverse complement strand
CCTTGGTCCAATACTTCCGGCAGGATTTAACCATGCCGTAGGGAAAGCCGTGCAAGGAGATGTCGAAAATGTGCCCACCTGGACGCTTAAACCACGTCGCTAGGCCACCAAATTGATAGTGATGCTCCAACAGGAGGACCTTGTGGTCGTTCTTCGCGAGGTAGTTCGCGCCGGTTAATCCGCCTAAGCCGGAGCCGATGACGACCACGTCATATTCTTCTTCGATACCTTCGAGCCAATCCTTTGCCATAATCTTATAGAGAAGTTAAAAACGCTAAAACGCAGACCTCGCACACAAACAGCGACCTCTTCATTCCAGGGGGTAGCGGCATAAAAGACCATGCTTGCGAGATTTTTCAACCCGCAAATGAGAAATATAGAGCCTAAAAACCGTTCACACTGACCGGAGCCTTCTCAATCTGATCAGAGTCATTCATCTCTGCCAGCATCACATCGAGCTTGGAATCAAAAAATATCATCGCATTGCCCATTTTTTTAGCACGCACCACTTTATTATCCGTCTGCATTTCGTAGCCGAAGGCGGACGGGTCTTTTACTGGCTTGCCGTCTACTGCGTTGGGCTCCTTTGCCTTCTTTTTCCAGTAGGAGCCGTTCGCCTGAATCGCCAAGAGCTGATTAAATTCATACTCAGTCATCGCCTGACTACGTTTATACACTTCGACAGCAGACTTACCATTCACATATAGCACGTGCATATCCCAGCCAGGCAGCACACGTTTCGCTTCCAGTTCCTTGGATGACGGACGACGGCCATTCGCGGTCTTGTAATAGATGCGAATGTCAGTCGAAGCAGCAATCAGCTCTACATATTTAAGATACGGCATGCCCCTGCGACGATTCGCCTCCACTGCATCGTCGCGATACATAATGCCGCCCGAAGCAAAAAGGCGCCGCTCAATCGACTCCTTGCGCTCGCCGATCCGAGCCTCAGCCGTCGAACTGAGAGCAAATAACAACGCCAGGGTGCACAACAGAGTGAGAACAAAGCAAGACTTAGGATATTTCATGATTGAGGTAAGGCATAGATGTAAGCTCACTAACGGCGGCAAACAAGCCAGAATCGCATGAAAAACACTTTCTATAACGACTTCGACCTCGAACGCTTCCCAGGCACGCCCGTCGCCAACTCCGACTATCGCAACGCCTTCCAAATCGAACGCGACCGCATCATCTTCTCCTATCCCTTCCGACGCCTGCAGTCGAAGACACAGGTATTCCAATCCGGCGAATACGATTTCTACCGCACGCGACTGACACATTCGATCGAAGTGGCCAAGATTGGCCGTTCTATTTGCGAATACTTGCGCGCCAGCTCAGACAAGCTCAACGACCACTTTTACATCAACGCCGACCTAACCGAAGCCGTCGGCCTCGCCCACGACATGGGCCACCCCCCTTTCGGCCACATTGGCGAACGTAAACTCAACGAGCTGATGGCGCCTCACGGGGGATTCGAAGGCAATGGCCAGACACTGCGTATCTTAACTGAGCTGATCTACGAACGCCCTGGCGCGACCAAAGGCATCGCCCCCACACGCGCCTTCCTCGACGGCGTCATGAAATACAAGGCGCTGCACCGCGAATGCATCGGCACCAAAGCCGATGGCTCGCCCGACTATCCCGAGCACCACTTCATCTACGACGAGCAAGTCCACTGGCGCAGCACCATTTTTGACAGTGAGCAAGTCCCAGACGAGTTAAGTACTCCGCAAGCACTCAACTCTTTTAAAAGCATTGAATGCCAAGTCATGGACTGGGCCGATGATACCGCCTACTCGCTGAATGACATCGTCGATGGCATCCACGCCCGCTATATTAATGTCGGTAGCATTACCGAATGGGCCGCCGGCCAAGACCTCGACGCCACACAAACCGCGTTGATCGACAAGCTCTGCCAAGTCATCCGTGAAGACCGCTACGAGTCTCACTTCGGCGCACGCATCGGTCGCTTCGTGCACGGCTGCACCCTCACGCCACGCAGCGGCTTCCTCAGCGACCGCACTAACCGCCATGCCTTTGACCTGACCATCGCCGCCGACGTCAAAGCCGAGAGCACACTTTACAAGCGTATCGCCCTCGACCTCATATTCCGCTCGCCGCAACTTCAACAGATCGAGTTCAAAGGCGGCCATATTTTGGAAAAACTCTTCAGCGCACTGTGTCAAAACTGCGCCAATGCCGACGGCAGCGGCCTACGTATACTTCCCTTGCAAATACAAGAATTGATCAAACAAGAGACGACCACCACGGGCCGCCACCGCCGCCTCTGCGACTTCACCGCAGGCCTCACCGACAGCCTCGCAGTGCGCACCTACAAGCGCCTCTACGATCCCGACTTCGGCTCCATCGCGGAACTGCTTTAATTTAAATCCAGTGGTACAGGCATTGCTGTCTGTTCTTAACGTGACACAGGCATCACTCAGCCCGAAACTTCCGCGCCACCGACATGCGGCGCACACACAAACTTGAGCGACATCACCGTCACGTAGAGGCCGAGCAGCATCATACCCAACGCAATGCCTCCGAGCATACTATTCACCCCATGCTGCACCACCATCATGACCAGCGCCATGATTGGCATCACCACCATCACCGCGGCTGGGATCAACGCAAAACCGAAGGCAATCCGGCGGTGCTTCAAGAACACCACAAACGTAATTAATGCGAGCGCGGCTAGCAACTGATTGGTGGCACCAAACAACGGCCAAATCGCTTTCCACACCGGCAACACCGAGCCGTCTGGCGCAGTAAATGTACCAAAGGCGGCAGCGCCAGGTAGTGCCAACACCAGCAGCGTGCCGAGGTAGCGACTCCCTGCCCCACGCCAATCAAATAGCTCCTCCACCAGAAAGCGGGTCAGTCGGGTGCAGGTATCGAGTGTCGTCAGCAAAAAGGTGCTCACCGCCAAAGTCGCAAAAGTCAGCCCCACATCATGCGGAATACCGAGCGAACCAAAAAACACTGCCGAGCCACGCGCAAAGGTCGCCACCGGCCCCCCTTCCATACCGCCAGACACCCCGACACA
>CAZIMR010000230.1:0-3140 GCA_964540215.1 uncultured Puniceicoccaceae bacterium | reverse complement strand
CTCCGGATGGGTTTTCACCACCGACGATGATTGCAGTTTGACCCGTCAAGTGCTCACTGAGATCAGGAAGTGACTTGGCGGCGGCTGCGACACCGAAAATGCTGTTTTTGACAACGTGGAATTCAGCGTTGTGCTCTGCAAGAGAGGCACGCAATTCTGCGATTTCTTCCACGGTGATGCGCTCGTAATTAGCGAGGTATACGTAATCGGATTTGTTGAGGTGTTCGTTCACCTCTTCAACAAGATATTGTTTTTCTGGTCTCATGTGATGTCAGTCTCCCTTAGCTCTTGTTATAAGATGCAGCGTCAACGCCGATCCTTGGGCTCATGGTCGAACTCAATGCGAGCGACTTGATGAACTTACCAGTGGCGCCTTGAGGACGTGCGTCATTGAGGGCATTGATTGCCGCCTCAGCATTGTCCACGATTTGCTCTGGTGTGAAGGAGCGCTTGCCCACGACGATGGCGACATTTGCAGTCTTATCCATCTTGAACTCAACGCGGCCCGCTTTGACGAACTTGATGCCTTCAGCAACGTCGTCAGTCACAGTACCGGACTTTGGATTCGGCATGAGGCCACGAGGTCCCAGCACTCGAGCAACCTTACGGACGCTCTTCATGGCACTGGTTGTCGAGATCGCGACATCGAAATCTGTCCATCCACCGATTACCTTTTCGATAAGATCATCGAAGCCGGCTTCGTCTGCGCCCGCTGCAATCGCTTCTTCAGGGTTTTCGGTGAACACGATAACACGAACAGTCTTACCACTACCGTGAGGAAGCTGAAGAGTGCCGCGCACCATTTGATCACTCTTGCGAGGATCGACCGTAAGATTTGCGTAGAGCTCAACGGTTTCGTCGAACTTCGCCTTCGGTAGTTTGTTTAGTAACGCAGACGCTTCTGCGACCGGATAGGTCTTCTCCAAGTCAACCATTTCGGCTGATTGGCGATAGCGTTTGCTTCCCTTGATTTGCTGGGTGGCCATAGTATTTATATTGTGTGGTTAAAAAATTATCCCGCGACCTCAAGTCCCATCGAACGAGCTGTGCCCGCGATGATCTTGAAAGCTGCTTCCTCATCAGATGCATTCAGATCGTTCTTTTTGATCTCAATGATTTCGAGGATTTGCTTGCGTGTGACGGTCCCGACTTTGTCGCGATTCGGCACACCCGATCCCTTTGCGATACCGGCAGCCTTCTTAAGAAGGACAGCTGCTGGTGGAGATTTCAGGATGAAACTGAAGGAGCGATCGGCGTAGACTGTAATGACAACAGGTAGGATCATGCCCGCCTGGTCTTTAGTCTTCGCGTTATACTCCTTACAGAAGCCCATGATGTTTACACCCTGCGCACCGAGAGCTGGACCAACCGGAGGGGCTGGATTAGCTGCACCTGCTGGCAGTTGTAAGCGAATTTGTCCTATTACTTTTTTAGACATGGCTGTTTAGCTTTCTTCTGTTCTCTGGACTTGCCAGTATTCAAGTTCAACAGGCGTGAATCGCCCGAAAATAGATACGGAAACCTTTAACTTACCCTTATCAGGGTCGATTTCCTCGATTTTGCCAACTAGATTCATAAATGGACCATCGTTGACCTTAACCATTTCACCGATCTCGTATTCGATCTTAGGCTTTTCTTTGCCCTCGGCTTCCTGGACTTGGTTGATGATGCGCTCGATCTCGCTCTGCTTGAGAGGGTTCGGGCGGTCACCACCAACGAAATTAATGACACCATGGCCTTCGCGAACGAAATACCAAGGCTTTTGCAACAAGTTGCCGTCGTCATCATACAGGCGCATATTAACGAAAATATAGCCCGGATAAAATTTGCGCGTAATGGTCTTCTTCTTGCCGCTCTTTACTTCTGAAACGGTCTCGGTAGGCATGAGCACCTCAAAGACATAGTCTTCCATCTCTTCGATCGCGATGAACTTATCTAGGTACTTCTTGGCCTTGCCCTCTTGATTAGAGAGAGTTTGGACAGCGAACCAATTGGGGCCTGAAAATGAATTAGACATATTTACGTCTGGATCTTAAAAAATTAAAGGTGCCTGAGATCGATATTGATTTGGCGACACGCTACTGAACCCAAGAGGTTAGCAGATCGACACCATTCATGAGCGAAAAATCGGTCAGCGCAATAAAGGAGCCAAGGATTGCAGTCGCAACAAGAACAACGATTGTCGAATCACGTAATTCAGTCTTACTCGGCCACGTGGCCTTTTTGAGCTCGGTAATCGTCTCCTTGTAGAAAAGACGAATGCTGGTGAATGGATTTTTCATTTGATGTAAAAATGGCAGGAGAGGAGGGACTTGAACCCACAACTTACGGTTTTGGAGACCGTTGCTCTACCAATTGAACTACTCTCCTGTGGTTTTTCAACTATAGTGCTGTTTAAGACAGTAAAGCCGAGAGCCCTTGTAGGGCCCTCGGCAGAAACTGGAATCGATCTAGCTTAGATTATTTAATGACTTCAGTCACACGTCCGGCACCGATGGTACGGCCACCTTCGCGAATCGCGAAACGTTGACCTACTTCCATCGCAATCTTCTTACCAAGATCAATAGTAACGGTAAGATTATCGCCAGGCATGACCATCTCAACGCCCTCTGGGCACTTGATGATACCAGTGACATCGGCAGTGCCGAAGAAGAACTGCGGACGGTAGCCGTCGAAGAATGGTGTGTGACGACCGCCCTCTTCCTTAGTTAGGACATACAGCTCAGCAAGACCAGTCGTGTGCGGAGTGATTGAACCTGGCTTAGCGATCACGTGACCACGCTCAATGGATTCCTTATCAACACCACGAAGCAGGATACCAACATTGTCGCCAGCTTGACCTTGATCGAGCTGCTTGCGGAACATTTCAACACCTGTAACAGTTGTCTTCATTGTGTCACCAAGGCCGACGATTTCGATTTCTTCGCCAACCTTAACAACACCACGCTCGATACGACCTGTAGCAACTGTTCCACGACCTGTGATCGAGAAAACGTCTTCAACAGACATGAGGAGAGGCTTGTCAGTTTCGCGGAGAGGCTCAGCAACATCGTTGTCGATCGCATCCATAAGTGCTGTGATCGCTTCCGCGCCACCAGGCTTACCTTCGTGGTTCTGCGACTGCAGCCCTCGAAGGTAAG
>CAZIMR010000229.1:0-3150 GCA_964540215.1 uncultured Puniceicoccaceae bacterium | reverse complement strand
TGGAAATCGTTGCCGTCTGGGCCGCAGAAGATTCTGAAAGCGCCCTTCTTTGGCTAGAGTCGAACGCCCAAGGCCTGGCCCGCCACACCACGATCCAAAGCGGCATGGAACTGTGGGCCCAACAGGATCCAACCGCCGCCGCGACGTGGATCGATGGCATGGCGAACGACGGCAGTAAGGTCACCGCCGCTAAAGCACTCGCCGCGAACTGGGCCAGCCAAAACCCCGATGAAGCCGCACAATGGGTCGAACAACTCCCTGCCGGTAGCCTGCGTAACGATGCGGCCAGCGCCCTCCTCGAGTCGTGGGCCGCCACCGCCCCTGAAGCCGCCGCCATCTGGGCACTCACCGAGGCAGAATATCAAGGCCACACAGAGCTGCTCAACCTCAGCATCCAGCATTATACGAAAGCTGACCCAGCCGAAGCAGAACAATTCCTACGCAGTGTCAATGAAGCCTACGAAGCCCCCACGGCGATTGAAACCTACGTGCGCACCCGCGCTCGAACCAACCCGATGGAGGCGATGGAGTGGCAAATTCAACTCCCGCAGACCGACCCCCTCAACCATCCAAAAAACTCGGAAGTCATCATGCAAGAATGGAGCCGCACCGACTCGGTCGCAGCCTCCACTTGGCTCAACACCGCCACAGCAGGCGACCAGCGCGATGCCGCAATTGTTGGCTTCACCACCACCATGCTTGACTTCGACCCCGAAGCCGCCGCCGCATGGAGCAACACTATCTCCGAGCCGAGCCAACGCGTTGAACAGCTTAGCCGCACCATTCTCAATTGGAGCGATAGCCAGCCCCAACAAGCACTACAATGGGTGCAAGAAGCCGAGCTCGAAGCCGACCTACGCAATGCCCTATCCAGCCAGATCGGCGCAGACTAAAAATTCCACTGAAGCAACCATGCCACGTAAGTTGACCTCAGCCCTCAAGTCTCACCCGCCTTACTCGACAAACTTCAATTCGCCGCGATAGACCAGATGTGCCAGGCCATCGCCAGTTACATAGGTATCGAAGCCCTCAGTCTTTAGCACCCGATCACCCGCCACCTCGACGATGGACTCCTTCATTTGATAATCTTGGGTTCGCTTCAAATTCGTGGAAAACCAGATCAGCCCATCGTCATGCAGCATGCCCCAGTAATTTTCGAGCGCCGCACCAGCCTCCACCTCTGAGAAATACTTCCCGTCCTTTACCACCGATTTAGAGCGCGCACTCGAGATCCCCTCGTCCCGCTCAGACACCGAGACACCATGCAGCACACCATCTTCTAACCAGTATTGCTGCTCCACCGGAAACGTCTGGGAATAACCAGACGATGTTGAATGAACGGTAAAGTGCCCGACCCAGCGGCCTTCATAACTCTTTAAGACGGCAGCCAAATCCTGCGTTGCAACTTGCTGAACGGGGGCAACTGTTTCCTGCGCATGCGCGCACCAAGGCAATACACCTAGAATTAACCAACCAAAACGACGCCACATCATTTCGAAAAAATGGGGGATACCCACCCCGCTGCGCAACTTATTTCCAACAAACGCTCAAACATACTTTTGCTTTGCGACTTGGCGAAGTCCAATCCTTCACACTTAATGCATTCATGATTTACGATTCTGAAAAGCTGCTCCTCCTCGCCGGCCCCTGCTCGCTCGAAAGCCTCGACACCTGTCGCCCCGTCGCCGACGCCCTCGCTGCCCTCCAGCAACAGCATCCTGAGCTGAACATTCTCTTTAAAGGCTCCTTCGATAAAGCCAATCGCACATCGATCACTAGCGACCGTGGCACGGGGCTCGACGCCGGGCTCGAAATCTTCCAAACCATCAAGGCAGAATACGGATTTAAAACCATCACCGACATTCACACACCCGAGCAATGCGCCACCGTCGGTGCCGTCGTCGATGCGATGCAAATCCCCGCCTTCCTGTGCCGCCAGACCGACCTGCTCGTCGCCGCCGCCAAAACCGATTGCGCGATCAACGTCAAAAAAGGCCAATTCCTCTCGCCCTACGAAATGAGCTTCGTGACTAATAAGCTCACAGAAGCCGGCGCGAACGAGATCTGGCAGACCGAGCGCGGCACCACTTTTGGCTATCAGAACCTAGTGGTCGACATGCGCAGCTTCAGCATCATGGCCGAACACGGCTACCCGACCATCATGGATGCCACGCATAGCGTGCAGCTTCCTGGCGCAGCCGGGGGCATCAGCGGCGGCCAACGCGAATTCGTGCCAGCCCTGGCCCGCGCCGCTCTGGCCGCAGGCGCCAATGGCGTTTTCCTCGAAACCCACCCCAATCCAGAAAAAGCGATTTCCGACGCCGCCAGCCAAGTACCACTCAACGAACTCCCCGCGCTCATCGAAAGCCTGCTCCGCGTCTGGCAAGCAGTGCGATAGTTGACTATTGCTGGTTTATCGATCGATCATTCAACGACCAGCTCTCAACCCTCAGCTCTCTAATTATGCGCATCACAGGAGGCACCGCCCGCGGTATTCAAATCAAAGCGCCCACCGGCGACACCACGCGTCCAGCGACAGATCGGATGCGTGAGGCGATCTTTTCCAGCCTCGGCGCCAGCGTAGAAGGCAGCCGCGTGGCCGATCTCTTCGCAGGCACCGGCGCCTACGGTCTCGAAGCCCTCAGCCGCGGTGCGATCAAAGCCACGTTTTACGAAATGGATAAGCAAGCGATTGCCTGCATGAAGAAGAATCAACAGGCCGTGCTGAAATGCTGTGGACTCGCCCAGAGCGCGGTCAACACCATCGCCCGCGATCTGTATGCACGCACCACTGGCGGCGAGCACGCAGAGTTGATTTTCATCGACCCACCGTACGACAATATCGAAGCCAACTTAGAACGCATCTTTGCCAAAGCCGATGAACTCGCCAGCCCTGGCGCCCGCGTCATCCTCGAACTACCTGGCAACCTCAGCCCCGAGATCGCTGGCTGGAAAATCGTCCGTCGCTTCGGCCGTCCCAAGCGCGACACCCCGAACGCGGCCATCTTCGAACGCCGCGAAACAGACTCTCACTCGCCGGTTTAAACCTCCGGCATCCACCCCTAGGCATCCACCCCTGGCGTGGCATAAATCGGCGCGAACTGAATCAAACTGAACACCGCGACCATCAATACCACGATCTGATTGTGC
>CAZIMR010000228.1:0-3195 GCA_964540215.1 uncultured Puniceicoccaceae bacterium | reverse complement strand
AAACCGAGCTTAACTGCTCGGTTTTTTTATGTGTAGCGCTGCGATTTCATCATGGGACTTTCACCTGGGCTGGTCCGGTCTTTCAGTTTGTCAAATCTGTCCTTGTCGTACTTTCGCAATAAGAACATCATTGATCCTTTATGCCTAAACCTAAAAAATGGACTGCATCCGACTTTGAAGTGAAAGCGTCCGGCATCGAAGGCGCTGGCCAAGGCCTATTTTCTAAGGTCCACCTCGAGCCTGAAGATACCATCGGCTATTACACTGGCGAGGTGATCAACTCGGCTGAATTCCATCACCCCGATCGCCCTTTTTCTGCTTATGCTTTATGGGTCTGCCACTCGCACATCATCGTCGGCGAAGGCCCGAAGGCCAACTACACACGCTTCATCAATCACAGCGACGCGCCAAATGCGTTTCTAACTGTCTCTTCCAGATGGAAGAGCGCTCGTTTCGAAGCACTCTGTGTGATTGAAGCCGGTGGAGAGATTTTCTTCGACTATGGCGAAGATTATTGGGAAAACGATGAGTTGCTGATTGAAGAATGATAGTTAACAATGCCTGTATTTCGTACTTTTCTATATTAATTTGACGCTATTATTTTCCAGTTTTTTATTGGTCCCTGCACTGACTTAAAGGGCATCCACATCACTCACACCTTGCGCACAAATCGTTCCGACCCACCCCTCCGCACACCTCTTGCTTCGTCAACTTTTTAGTTTATTTAAAAAATGGACCTCTCCCCACTCTACTGTGACCTCAGCGAAGATGCTCGCGAAGAGATCGAAGCACTCCCTCGCGGTGAGCGACTCGTCCAAATTGCGACCCTACAAAACCGTCCGACTCGAGCGCTCGTCGCTCAAATCGCGGAGATGGCGAACCTCCCCGTGCTCAACGAAATCGTACTAATCGATAATCCCACGGCCACCCTGCCCTTACGTCTCATCCATGAGTATCAGTGCGTGCCGGTTCGTAAACCAGCACAAGACGACGAATTCGACGCCACACCTGTTAGCGCAAATACGCCGATTCCACTGGTCACACTATGGCCACCTGATGACCAAATGGATCGCTGGATTTTTGCAGTCTGTGGCCGCAAGCCGGAGTGGCACCTCGGCGATCCGGAACAAGTTATCAATACTATCACGCAACGCTTCGGCGTCGGCGCTGGCAGCCTCGATGAATCTGACATCGCCACCAATGAAGCGGAACAAGAGGAGGACGAAGACGAGGACGCCGCCGTCATTCGCTTTGTCAACGAAGTCGTACAAAAAGCGGTTAGCGATCGCGCGACCGACATTCACTTCGAGCCACACCGTGATGCCCTGCAAATTCGCTATCGTATCGACGGCGAACTAGTTGCCATTCGCGTTCCAGACAACTTGATCCGCTTTCAAGACGCGATTATCTCGCGCCTCAAGATCATGGCGAAGCTCAACATCTCCGAAAAGCGCCGTCCGCAGGACGGCCGCATCTCATTTGGTGCAGGCGATACCGAGCTCGACATTCGTATCTCCACTTTCCCGACGATGTACGGCGAGAGCGTCAGCTTACGTCTCCTCAACCAGAAGTCGAAACCACTCTCGATGCGCGAGCTTGGCTTAACCGAAGAGGAAGAAGGAAAAGTCACGCGTACACTTGCCGCACCGCACGGTATCGTGCTCGTTACCGGCCCCACAGGCTCCGGTAAATCCACTTCGCTCACAGCATTCATTCGCCTGATCAATCGCCCCGAGCGTCGCATCATCACCGTCGAAGATCCGGTCGAATACGAAGTGCCTGGCGTCAATCAGACGCAAGTCCATGCCGATATTGGCCTTACATTTGCTCATTCATTACGCGCCGTGCTACGCCAAGACCCCGACGTTATTATGGTCGGTGAAATCCGCGACCGCGAGACCGCCGACATCGCGATCCGCGCCTCACTGACCGGTCACCTCGTGCTCAGCACGCTACACACCAACGATGCCCCAGGCGCACTCACTCGCTTGACGGATATGGACATCGAGCCCTTTCTGATCGCTTCCTCTGTGGAAATGATCATCGCGCAACGACTCGTGCGCCGCTTGTGCCCCAATTGTGCGCAACCAGCCAACTACGAGCAGCACCACATTGAAAGCTGCCTCACCACGATGCGTATTGATCGCAACGAGGCACAATTCGGTAACCAGGCCAAAGCAGCGGTCGGTTGCGAGCGCTGTCGCAAGCTCGGTTTCCGAGGCCGCGTCGCGATCTTCGAAATTCTCCGCATGTCCGAAGAGATCCACGAGCATATTGTCAAACGCGAGTCATCCCGCACGATCCGCGAAACGGCCATCCAACAAGGCATGCGGTCGCTGCAACAAAGCGGCTGGGAGCACATCAAAAGTGGTACCACCACGCTTGAAGAGGTCATGCGCTTCGCTGAAATCGGCAGCGACGAGAGCGAATAAGCCACCCGGAAGTGGTGGCACTCAGCGCCATTAAGATCAATCAAAAATTGGCACCGCCAGCTTAAGCTTAGGGTTTGTTGATCTAAACTGTGTCGCCACTGCGCTTCCAACAGTGCTATCGTAGTCACTGATAGGCTCCACCCGTAAGAGGCAGTCAACACTCTTTGGCAAAGTGCACAATTACAACACCTCGCCGCTAAAGATCATGGTTTTGCGCAGTTGATGAGTGAGCCCACCTGCTCTTATTATATTTGATGATTTTCTAGTGTGATAATAACTACGACGTCTATGCATTACTGGAAATTTCCCCATCAGCCACCTCTGTAACAATGACGCGTAATAACTACGCACATACCTTCTCAACAGCCCCCCTCTAAAAAAATAACATGCTTACTAAGTACCTCGCCGCCAGTTCAACACTGATGCTCTTCACTGGGCTCGTCATCTCACACGCAGCAGACGAAACCGAATCGACAGTCGCTCAACCAGAAGCAGCGTCTGCAATCACCGAAGACGGTACAGCGGCATTCACCATCCCCATCGCAGAGAGCGATTCGGCAGGCAACAGCAACGATACATCTGGCATGGCTGCCCCAGCTTTTACAGACGACGAATCTGAAGATGAGAATTACTACACACTGCCCGACTTCGTCGTCTCAGCCGAACGCGACCGCGGCTATTATTCTGCGAACTCCCTCGCAGGCACTCGGACCAATCAGATGATCAAAAATACTCCGATGACGATCTCGGTGATGAATAAGGA
>CAZIMR010000227.1:0-3230 GCA_964540215.1 uncultured Puniceicoccaceae bacterium | reverse complement strand
CAATGCCTGGCGTATTCGCAAGGAGATGCGTGGCACGGCGCTGACACAGCGTGAGTTGGCAGACATGCGCCGCCATCAGCAGACAGTGGTCGCGAATCGCGCGTTGATTTTAGAGAAGATTCAAGAGCAGAAGGAGCACGAGTCGGTGCGCACGACTTCGGATAAAGGTGGTAAGGGCAAGGAAGCCAATGCCGGAGCTTTACCGACAGAGGGCGCCTTCCGCGCATTGGAGCTGGCCGAGACCGAAGCCAAGCTAATCGCGATGGAAGGGCAAGCGGCGTTGACTGGCATCCAGGCGAAGTTGCAGATGCAGAGCCAAATCGTGGCATTTTTGGTGCAGCGTCGCTATCAGCATGCCTTGCTACTTTCGGGCTTTTACCAATTATTGTTTAAAGGATCACAGCAACAACTGGAAGTGGGCAAGGGCGAGTTGAAGTCGTTTTTTCCGAATACAGACATGGTGTTTACGGTCGATATGATGGCCTTCGTTGCTAACGAGGCGATCACTGATGTGAACAAGGGAGTGGTCGCGGTGAACACGGCGTATGCCGAAGACCGTGCGATCATCGCATTGGAGCGGCTGCAAGAGACCTTTTTTCTCGGCGAATATATGCCCGAGTTAAATGCGATCCCTGTCGAGCAGCGTCGTATGTTGCTGGATTTGTATCGCGATATGATGGAAGCAGTCGAGCTGGCTGAGGCTAAAGACTACAACGGCGTGGCTCAGTATGCCGAGCGTATCGGGTTGATCGCAAAAGATTTTCCGAAGATGCGTGTCCTCTCTAGTGTCGAGACTGCCAAGAGTATGAGCGACATGGCGGTATTTGCCGCGTCGCAGTATCGTAATCTTGGCGACATTGATAAAGCGCGTGCCGAGTTGCAGCAGGCGATTGATATTTGGCCGTCGAATCCGTCGATTCGCGAGTTTCAACAAGAAACCACCAAACTGGCGACCGCGGGCTCGCAAGGTGTGCAGATTTTTGACGACCTCTATAAGCGCAGCGATCATCGCGGTATTTATGACCGGCGCATGGACTTGGGCTTTGCTTTGGCTGAGGATCCCGTGCGGCGACCTTTACTGATGGAGGTGATCGAGCAAGTCTCGACGATTGATTTGTTGGTGGCGCAGAGCGCCGAAGCGTTGAAGCAGGGCGACCCTTATGTGGCTTGGGAGCTGTTGGCCGAGGCAGCAAAATTTGATCCGAATGATGCGCCGATGAATCGTGCGCGTGCGGAGTTGGCGCCAAGAGTCGCGGATTTTGTGGTCTATTTGGACCGCGCGCAGCGTCAGGCGGCGGAGGCTCAGCACGCGGGTTCGTTAGCAGCATTTTTGGCAGCGCAGGATATTTATCCCGCCAGCCGAATGTGCCGTGAGGGGATCGAGCGCGAGTCTTCAGCCTTAATGGCGCAATTGAGTGAGCAGGCTGAAACGGGCGAAGAGTAACTCTTCATTGTTACTTTTCTGCTGCCTAGGCTGAGATCACAGTCAAAATGCCTGTGTCACTGTTATTTTAAACGATCAATTTACTTGAGCCACGCGCGTGGTCGCCCACATTGCTCCCTGTGATCGGACTCGATGTAGATATCTTTTTTCTTCTCTATCTAGGGAGTGGCTTTGCGCTGCTCTTCGGTTTGTGGTTTTACTGCGATTGGAAGGATCAGCATCTCTTTGAGGCCCAGCGCTCAAAGGTCATTTATCACTGTATCAAATGCAGCCAGATTTACACTGGTGCGCATGGTAGTGAAGAATGCGATTGCCCTCAGTGCGGGTTTACCAATGGTCGCCTTCGATTTTAAACAATACATTTTAACACGTTTTAATTTTTCATCTTCCTATTCTTCGTCATGCCAGATCATATCGCAGTTCTCGATTTCGGTTCTCAATACACGCAGGTCATTGCCCGTCGTATTCGTGAGGCCAATGTTCTTTCCCGTATTTATCCGTATAACACGCAAGCGAGCGTGCTTAAAGAAGCGGGGGTCAAGGGTGTCATCCTGTCTGGTGGGCCCTCTTCGGTATTGATCGAAGGCTCGCCGCGTCCTGATGCGAAAGTATTTGAAATGGGCCTCCCAGTATTGGGTATTTGCTATGGTGAGCAGCTCATGGCGCACATGCTCGGTGGCCGCGTGGCTAAGAGTGATGAGCGCGAGTTTGGGCACGGCACGCTCAATATCGCAATCAAGGGTAAGCTGTTCGAGGGCATGCCGGACACACTGAATGTCTGGAATTCGCATGGCGATCGACTAGAGCAGCTACCTGAAGGGTTCGAAGCGGTCGCTTCGACAGAGAATTCGCCTTACGCGACCATTCAAGATGCGCAGCGTAATTTCTACGGCATGCAGTTCCACCCCGAGGTGGCGCACTCCGAGATGGGTACTGAGGTAATTGCGAACTTTCTCTTTAAGATTTGCGGCTGCGATTCAGATTGGTCGATGGCCAACTACATCGAAGAAAGCGTGCAGAAGATCAAAGACACTGTCGGCGACGAGCGCGTGATCCTTGGTCTGTCCGGAGGGGTGGATTCTTCGGTCGCGGCTGCGTTGATTCACAAGGCGATCGGCAAGCAGCTGACATGTGTGTTTGTGGATAATGGTCTGCTGCGCCTACATGAGCGTGAGCAAGTTGAAAAACTTTACGGCGATCACTTCGATCTCGACGTACGCGTGGCCGATAAGGGCAAGTTCTTCTTGGATCGTTTGGCTGGTGTTTCGGATCCAGAAACGAAGCGTAAGATTATTGGGAATGCTTTCGTCGAGGTGTTTGACGAGTCGGTCACCGAGCTCAAGGAGCACGGCAACTACACTTTCCTCGCTCAGGGTACGCTCTATCCGGATGTGATCGAGTCGATCGCGATCGATGGCAATCCGGCCGCGTTGATTAAAAGCCACCACAATGTGGGTGGGCTGCCAGAGAAGATGAATCTCAAGTTACTGGAGCCGCTGCGCGAGCTGTTTAAGGATGAAGTGCGCGAGCTCGGCTCCCAACTCGGCTTGCCGAAGGAAGTGGTTTGGCGCCAACCATTCCCGGGGCCAGGTCTTGGCGTGCGCGTTATGGGCCCGATCAAGGAAGAGGATCTTGTCGTGCTGCGCAAGGCGGATGCGATTCTTCAAGAAGAGATGATGGCTGCGGATCTCTATTACAAGGTGTGGCAGTCGTTTTGCGTATTCCTGCCGGTTAAAACAGTTGGTGTGATGGGTGATGAACGCACTTATGAAAATGTGGTCGCGCT
>CAZIMR010000226.1:0-3235 GCA_964540215.1 uncultured Puniceicoccaceae bacterium | reverse complement strand
TCGATTGAAGCGAAAGAGTGCTGTGACTGCGCTCTTGGCCTTAGCCCTCGTACCCCCTGTGCAGGGGCAAGCGCCGCTGTTGGCAAATGATGGCGCTGTGCTGGATGCCGAGCAGCGGCTGTTTTTTGATTGGAAGGTGGATACGGCGGATCGCGCGTTGGATGCCGGACTGGCGGTGTTAGCCGAGGGCTTGTATCGAGAGTTACTGGCGGTGCCAGGAGTGGCGGTGGACCATGCGGTGGACTTGCAGATTCAGTTGGCGGCGGCGCTGATTGCACAACGTCGTTTTGTTGCGGCAGGTTCGGCTTTGCAGTCGGTCCCCGAGGTGGCGCGGCGTGATCTATATTATCTCTATCTGGGGGTGAGCGCGTATGGAAATGGTCGCAATGTCGACCCAGAGACCTTAACTCAGGCGCTTGGCAATATCGATGAGAGTGCATTGAAGCCAGAGGAGTTGCCTTGGTTGTATGTATTGCGTGGCCTAGAGGCGGAACTTGTTGATCGAACTGATCAGGTGGTAGTTGCGTTTCAGAAAGCACGTGCGGTGGCCGTTTCAGATGCGCAGCGGGCATTCTTTACTGGATTGATATTGCGTGAAGAGATTTTGAGAACGCCTGGCAGTGATGCACTTGCGGCCGAGGTGCGTGAGCAGTTCGAGCGCTTGAAAGGTACTGCCGCAGCTTATCCATATGTTCGCGAGTATGCGGTGATTCTGCATAACCAAGGGCGTAATATAGAGGCGATTGAGCTGATCGCTGGGGAGTTGGCAAATGCGCGGTCTGGTTACGGTAGCCGCGAGCGTGAGCAATTATTATTATTGAAGGGCATACTCTATGGGGTGGATACATTGAGTGGGGGTGATGCTTTGCGTGGCTTGCTACGTGAAGGAAAAAACCGTGAGGTAATGGCAGTCGCATTGCAGTTGTTGGCAGGTGCGAGCAGTCCTTTAGAACGTGATGAACTGACTATTTTCCTTAATGCGATGGTTGCCGAGCCCGAGCCACATCCATTGCTTGGCCAGATGTATTATATTCGCAGTCAACTGGCGTTGGCTGTTGGTGACACGGCGTTGGCGGAGGCGGACGCACGACTTTTGTTAGAGCAGTTCCCTGGTTTAAGCGAAATTACTAATGTGTATCGTCTGCTCGCGTATGCGGCGCTGCAGCGCAGGCCTGCGCAATATCGGGCGGCCGCGGACTTTTTGATCCAGTTGCGTGATCAGGCAGAGGATGTGGACGCGCGCAAAGTGTTAAATCGTTTGATTGGGGACTGTTACTTTTTGAACACGGATTACCGTAATGCGGTCGACTTTTATCAAGCAGCGCGTTACAAAGACTTGGGCGTGGATCATGATGGGGAGTTTTTCTTGCGCTTGGTAACTGCAGAGGTGCGGGATGGTCAGATTGAGGCGGCCTCGCAGCTGATTGATGAGGCGGATTTTAGTGGCAGTATCTCGGTGTCGGATCGTTGGCGTGCGGAGTGGAATGTGGCCCAGGCCTTGCAGGCAAGCGGAGAGTTGGCGGCGGCCTTGAGGCGGGTGCGATTACTGCTCGGAGAAGATAGTAGCGGTTCGGTGCCGATTGCGCTGGACTTGCGTTTTCGTTGGTTGGAGGCGCGCCTGTCATTGATGGTCGGAGCTGCAGAGCCGATTCAGGCGAGGGTTGATGCGTTGCTGACTCGGATTGAATCACTCCCTGCGGGGGCATCAGATCCGAGTCCTGTCGAAGTGCGTCTATTGCGCACAGAGGTGTTATTACTACAGGGGGATATTTTGATTGGCTTAGGCGATTCGACTGGAGGGATGGAGGTGTTGAGCGGTTTGCGCACTGGTTACGCCGAGAGCTCGGCCGCAGAGCGCTCGTATCTGACTGAGGCGAATTATTATGCATCGGTTGATGACTTTGCGGCGGCTCAAGAAACACTGCTGAAATTGGCTTCGCAATATGAAGCGAGTGAGCTAGCGGCGCAGGCCTTGTTTGAGGCGGCTCTATATTGTGAACGTCGAGGCCCACAGTATTTCGCTGATGCAGTGCGGGTGCACCATGATCTGACCGAGCGTTACCCGCAGAATATGTTGTTTTTCTCTGCGCGTTTGAAACAGGGAGACTTGCTTCGGCAAATGAACAATTTTGCGAGTGCGCAAATTATTTATGAGAATTTGATTCGTTTATTTCCCGAGCATCCGCGTCGTTATGTGGCGGAGTTGTCGCGAGCAGATTGTATGCTTGCATTGGCCAAGAATGATCCGGAGCAGTTGAAAAATGTCGCGCAAGCATTGGAGCGTTTAATCGACCTGCCGAACCTGCCGATCGACTTCCAGGCGGAGGTCGGCTACAAGTGGGGCTTTGCATTGCTGCAGTACGAGGCCTTCGATCAAGCCCAAGTCGTGTTTACTCTGATGGCGAGTCGCTTCTTGTTGGATGGTGAGAATGCAATTCGGTTGGGTGTGACGGGGCGTTATTGGATGTCGCGGACACTGCTTGAACTTGGCACTCGCTTGGAGGCTCAGGGTCAACTGGCGGAAGCACGGCGTGTCTATCGCAAAATGGTCGCATATAATTTACCGGGTCGAACGCTTGCGCAATCACGGGCGGATCGATTACCAGTTGTCGAAGAGTAGGTCGCACACTATATATAAGAAAAATTATTCCATGGATTACTTACAACAGACATTCATTCTCCAAGGTGGGCCAGTGATGTACCCATTGCTTTTCGTGAGCCTGCTAGGCTTCGTACTGTTTGTTGAGCGCGCCTTGTTTTTGCATAAGGGGCAGATCGGCACCGAAGATTTCTTGAGTGGAATTAAGAATTTGGTGGGCAAGAAACGTCTGGTTGAAGCCTTGACGCTGTGCGAAGATACGCCGGGGCCGATGGCACGTATCGTGAAGTCGGCATTGCTGCATTTTGGTGAGTCGAGCGCGAGTATTCGGACCGCGATTCAGTCTGCAGCAATTATTGAGATTCCGTTTTTAGAGCGTCGCATTGGCACCATTGCGGCGTTGGCTCGGGCGGCGCCTTTGTTGGGCTTCCTCGGTACGGTGATTGCGGCATTGCAGGCGTTGTATCAACTCGAAGCCTCCAGTGGCAATAGTGGTGAGTTTAGTCGATTACTGGCGGAGGCTTTGATTACTTCAGCTTCTGGCTTGGCGATTGCGGTCATGGCGACTTTGGCGCACCACTTCCTCTGTGGGCGTGTGCGTGCGCCCCCGACCTGTCCCATCCTCCACTGCCCCAG
>CAZIMR010000225.1:0-3236 GCA_964540215.1 uncultured Puniceicoccaceae bacterium | reverse complement strand
GGCATCTGCTTACAGAAGCCGACTTGTTTGACTGCACCGATGCTGTGGCATTGGCGGGAGTTAGAGTGGCCGGATGTAGTCGAAGCGGAGGAAGAGACGGGCGATGAATGGCGGGTGCTTGGGCTGTTGGCTGGTGGTTGCGCGGTGCTTGGAATTGCTGGTTTTATGGTTTCGACTGTAGCGGCTGCTCCGGCGTGGCTGTCGGTAATGTTTTATATCGGCGCGATGATTGCGGGTGGTTGGGATGCCTTTGAGGATGCCAAAGAAGGGCTGCCGAAGGGGGAGTTGGATATACATTTCTTGATGTTGGCGGTGGCGGTCGGGGCTGCCTTGATCGGTGCTTGGGCTGAAGGTGCGCTACTGTTGTTTCTGTTTTCACTCTCTGGGGCGTTAGAGCATTTTGCGCTCTATCGCACGCGGCGTGAGATCAATAGTCTGTTTGATGCCGCGCCGAAGTCGGCCACGGTTCGAGACGCTTCTGGCGGCGAACGTGAGGTGCCGGTCTCTGCGGTAAATGTCGGAGATGTCGTGGTGGTGAAGCCTGGCGCTCAATTCCCAGTCGATGCAGAGGTGATTACGGGTAAGAGCGCTGCGGATGAGTCGAACTTGACGGGCGAGGCAAACCCGGTGCCCAAATTCATTGGTGACTCTGTTTTCAGTGGCACGATCAATTTGTGGGGATCTGTGGATGCACGGACCTTACGGCCGGTTGCAGAAAGTGCGTTGCAAAAAGTGATTCGTTTGATTCGTGATGCGCAGCATTTAAAAGCGCCCAGCCAGCGATTTACCGATAAGTTTGGCACGCGTTATACCGTCGGTATTCTGGGACTGACGATGGTGATGTTTTTTGTCTGGTGGCTCGGTTTCGATATTGCCCCATTTTCAAACACCGAAGCTGGTTTCTCGGCATTTTATCGGGCGATGACTTTGTTGGTTGTGGCGAGTCCTTGTGCGTTGGTGCTGTCGATTCCGTCGGCGATCCTTGCGGCGATTGCATGGGGAGCGCGGCATGGTATTCTGTTTCGCGGAGGTGCGGCTATCGAAAAAATGGCGGAGGTGGATCTGGTGGCGCTGGATAAAACCGGCACGTTGACGACTGGTGAGATGGAGGTTGATTCGGTGGAGAGTTTTCCACCGGGGCGCGAGCGCGAAGCGGCAGAGCTCGCCTATTCTTTAGAGGCACATGGGTCACACCCGATTGGACGAGCGATCAAGAAGTATGCGAAAGCACAGGGATTAGAGCCGCGTGCGATCGATGATTTTCAGGCGATGAGTGGCAAGGGCGTGCAGGGGCGAGAGGGCCAGACGCTGTGCGTGCTAGGGCGTAGGGAACTACTTGAAGATGGCCCTTTGGCGGAATGGATCAAAGAGGTTCCCGAGCCTTCGCCGGAATTCTCAGAGAACTGGATTTTAAAAGATGATTTGATTGCCCGTATTTTATTGAAAGATCAGATCCGCACGGAGTCGCAGCCTATTTTAGAGAAACTAAAGGCGATGGGAGTCCGCACAGTGATGCTAACAGGCGATCGCCGTGGTGCAGCGGAATCGGTTGGTCGGGCGATTGGGATTGAGGAAGTCCGTTCTGGACTGACACCAGAAGGTAAGGTCGCTGCAATCCTTGAGTATTCGAAGAGCGGATACAAAGTAGCAATGGTGGGTGATGGTGTGAATGATGCGCCTAGCTTGGCGGCTGCCTATGTCTCGGTTGCCATGGGCGCGCGCGGCAGTGATGCTGCCTTAGAGCAGAGTGAGGTGGTGCTGATGAAAGATCGCATTGAGAATTATCTCGCTGCGACTGATTTGAGTCATCGTGCGCGATCGATCATACGGCAGAATCTAGCAATTGCGCTGGGTACAGTGGTGCTGATGGTGGCAGCCGCAATTTTTGGTTGGATCCCGTTGAGTGTTGGCGTTTTTGCACACGAGGGCAGCACTGTCGTTGTGTGCTTGAACAGCCTGCGACTTCTGTTTGCGAAGCCATGGACTGATGCATCAATGCCCTAGAGCGCAAGTGCTATGAAGAAACTGGCAACCACGCAGACGCTGAGGCTGAATTTTAAGGCGAAGGCGACGATGCCGCCGATAACCGTGCCTAGGCCTGCCTTGCTGCCTGCTTTGAAGCTGCGCCCTGCGAGTCGTTCGCCAATGATCGCACCGATGACTGGGCCGACAATTAGCCAGAAGAATGGGGGAGGCAGAAAAAAGCCGATGAAAGCGCCGAGCAGTGCGCCGACAGCGCCGTTCCATGTCGCGCCGAATTTACGTGCGCCCCAGACGCCTAGCACGAACTCGGCGAGTTGACCGATCAGTGTAATGATGCCGGTAATGATGACGACTTCCCAAGCCACTGAGGCATCGGCCATCCAAAGTTTGTGTATAAGGATGCCTGACCAAACGATCAGGCTACCGGGTACGACTGGGAGCAGCGAAGTCGCCAGCCCGATTAGAAAAATCATGCTTGTTAGGCTGAGTGCGGTGTATTCGATCCAAGTCATTTGGAGGAATGATGATGGAATGCGAAAAGACTAAAAGCGGAAAAGCTTAAAATACGCACAACTCTGCTCTTGAGCTTAATAAATGTGAATCAAAAGCGAAGTACTTTGAGCTGCCGATTTTGATACAAGATAACTGCGGATATTGAGGGTTGAGCGGATAAGTTGGCTCTTCAGTGATCATTGCGCGAGTCACTTAAAAAGCATACGCACGAGCTTCGCTCTGCCATGCCCCTCTTGCTGATGTAGTCACATCTCCTTCAAATTAACTTCTCTGTGAGTTCAAAGGTAATTTACATTTGCCATTTTTGGTCGCTGACGCATGTTCGCCTGCTTTCGTTATGACCGATAAGACAGCCAATCAGGACAATTCGCATGATCTCTATGCAGTCCGCCTTCAAAAGCTCGAGAATCTTTGCAAGGAAGGGCGTAATCCCTTTCAGGCAAATTGCGCGCAGACGCATACATCCGGCGAGGCTGTTAAACTCTATAAAGAGGACGCTGTCGACGATGAGCAGGCAGAGGTGTCTGTCGCTGGACGCATCACTGTTTTCCGTGTCATGGGCAAGGCGAGCTTCATTAAGATCCAGGATAGCGATGGTCCGATCCAGTGCTACGTCACTCGCGACGACCTGCCCGAAGGCGAATATAATACATACTTTAAGAAGCTTGATCTGGGTGACATCATCGGTGTCACGGGGCGCCTGTTTAAAACCAAGACTGGTGAGATCACCGTGCGGGCGG
>CAZIMR010000224.1:0-3239 GCA_964540215.1 uncultured Puniceicoccaceae bacterium | reverse complement strand
AGTGCAAGCCTCGGCCACGCAGATTTGAGTCACGCTGCCGACCTGAATAGTCGCTTCGAGCGCACTGCCTTATTCTCAAAGAGAACGTTAGCATCCAGTTCAGTGCGATTGCTCAGTCGTAAAAAGCCCCGAGGCCATCAACTCAGGCACGATTTCCGCCAAACTTTGGCGAGGATACTCTTGTTCGGCTCCAGTTGAGAAATCACGAACCTTGACCACGCCTTTGTCGATTTCGTCCGTGCCATAGATCAGCGCAAATCGCGCGCCCTTCTGGTTGGCATCTTTGAACTGCTTGCCGAAACCCTGATCTTTCAACGGATAATCGACGCGATAGCCCATCGAGCGCAGCAAGGCCGCATCGCCCAAGGCCGCATCGCGCGCGTCCACACCACCGATAATGGCAATAAAGTCAGGACTCTCCACATACGTTGCCAAGAGCTTCTTCGATTCAAGGAGATCCACCAAAGTTACATCGCCCATCGCAAAACCAACCGCAGGCATTTCCGGCCCGCCTAGTTTTTTGACCAATGCATCGTAACGCCCACCACCAGCTAGCGCGCGCCCTTCGCCACTGGCCTCAAATGCCTCAAACACAAACCCAGTGTAGTACGCTAAACCACGGACGATGCCTAGATCAATTTGAATAAAGTCGCCGGCACCGGAACTCACCAGACCACTCAGTAAGGCCTGCCAATCCGCGAGGCGCTGCTGCGCCTGCTCAGCCAGATCGCCCTCCAGCGGTAAATTAAGAATATAAGCCGATAGGCTGTCGAAGTCACGAATCGCAATCACCTCTTCCACGCGAGTGAGAAAGGCCTCAGCCTCCTCGCCCAGTACTTCAGTCAGCTTCGCCACTGCTTTTGCGCGATCGGTGCGCTCTAGCTTATCAATAATAGCTAGCACCGCCGCGCTCGCCGCTTCGTCGAGTCCTTCGGCTGCCAAGATCAGCAACCACAGGTCACGATCACTCAGGCGCACTTTAAAGTCCTTCGAATCGAGCCCAAATGTGCGCAATGCCTGAACCAGCAGTGCAATCAGCTCAGCATCGGCTGCAGGGCCCGCTTCACGGAAAATATCGACATTGAATTGATAGAATGCCCGCAAGCGCCCCTTCTGAGGTTTCTCGTAACGATAGTGCTCACCGATATTAAACCACTTAATCGGCCGTTTTAGGCTATTCGCCTTGGCACCGATCAAACGCGCCAACGACGGTGTCATCTCTGGACGCAACGCCACTGCACGGCCGCCACGATCTTCAAAATTAAACAACTGCCCGACGATCTCCTCGCCCGACTTCTCGATATAAAGCTCCAGAGGCTCTAGTACTGGCGCATCATACTCCTGAAAGTTAAATGCACGCGCGACTTGTCGCCACTGGCCGAAAATATGATTCCGGCGGGCACACGCATCTGGATAGAATTCCCGAAAACCGGGTAATGACTGAAACTGCATGGCAGAAGCCCTCGAACTGTGAATATGCGGACGAAAAGCGTCCGTTCTAAAGCGAATCGACGTCTAAATCCTTGAGCTTTGACTTCAATTCTTTGCCCGCTTTAAACTTAATTACGGCACGTGTAGGAATGACGACGTCTGTTTCAGGCTTGTTCGGGTTGCGACCAATGCGCGATTTACGCACTTGCACTTCGAAGACACCGAAATTGCGGAGCTCTACGTTGCGCCCTTCACTCAGGGCGGTAGCGATGGCATCCAGCGTTAATTGCACTGACTCACGCACTTCTTTTTGTGCAAAGTCGGTTTTTTCATAGATATCTAAGACGATATCGCGTTTAGTAAGGTTATTAGACATGCTATAAATGCTTTAGAAAATTGATGATACGAAAAACGAAAGTTATTGTTAGTTCGATACTTCTGATCGAAAATAAGCTGTCAAACTAGAAAACATGAGCGATAAAGAACCACCCAACCCTTTTGAAGAAATTCAACGTCAACTAAGTGAATTATTTAAAGATTCAAATGTCAAGGTGTCGACTCATACCTTTAATGAATCTGATATTTTGAACGAAGCTGGGGTTGATGATGGCGACGAAGCCAGTCTGGATCAAGCAGTCCGTGCGATGGACCCGCTTGAGAAAATTCGTCATTTTCACCTCAAACCGAAAGAAGTCAGAGACTATTTGAACCGATTTGTCATTCGTCAAGACGACGCAAAAAAAGTACTCTCAGTAGCCATTTGCGATCATTATAATCACGTTCGCCAAAGTTTATCTGGAAAAAAAACTTTCGCAAAGGAGTATAGTAAGCAAAATATTTTACTACTCGGACCGACTGGAGTGGGTAAAACCTACTTGATTAAGAACATCGCTCGACTGATCGGTGTCCCGTTCGTGAAGGCAGATGCGACCAAATTTTCTGAAACCGGCTATGTCGGCTCAGATGTCGAAGACCTGGTGCGTGACCTAGTCAAAGCTGCGGATGGCAATATCGAGTTGGCCGAGCACGGCATTATCTTTATCGATGAGATTGATAAAATCGCCAACGAGGCAGGTGTCGGAGGCCGTGATGTCTCCGGGCGCGGCGTGCAGATCAACTTGCTCAAATTGATGGAGGAGACTGGGGTCAGCTTGTTTAGCCCGACCGATATAATGGCGCAAATGCAAGCATCGATGGAGGTCCAGCGTGGCAAATCCCCACAACGGAAGTCCATCAACACTGGCAATATTCTCTTCATCGTCAGCGGCGCATTCGACAAGCTCGCCGAATCCATCAAAAAGCGACTCACCAAAAGCCAAATGGGCTTTGGCGCGGCTCAACAAGACAGTGATGAGGACCTCTCCAGCTATCTACGCTATGCCGAGACGACCGACTTCACCAAATATGGATTTGAACCTGAGTTTATTGGTCGCGTGCCCGTTCGCGTAGCCTGCCGCGCCCTCTCCTCGCAAGACCTGGCACATATCTTGACCACCTCGGAAGGCAGCATTCTCAATCAATATTACGATGATTTTCGCGGCTATGGGATCACTTTCAACATTACTGCGCAAGCGATCCTCGCGATAGCCGAAAAGGCCAGCACCGAAGGTACTGGCGCCCGCGGGTTAATGACGGTGCTGGAGCAGCTGTTCCGTGATTTCAAATTTGAGCTGCCCTCCAGTGCAATCAAGAGTTTCGACGTGACTGTCGACATGATCAAAGATCCGCGACGCACCCTCCAAACACTCAAGGAGGAGAATGCGCACCTGCAGCAGGATGTCTGGCGGGCCGACATCAAGCGCTTTGCC
>CAZIMR010000223.1:0-3254 GCA_964540215.1 uncultured Puniceicoccaceae bacterium | reverse complement strand
CGTTGGCGACGAAGTCATTGATCGGCGTGCCAATAAAAATGATACGATCGCGCAATAGGCGGCTGTAAATATCCCAAGCGCGCTCGGTGCGCCCTTCGCGCTCATAGACTGTAGGTAGTGGAACGTAACTCACGATAATTTATAATAGTAGGATGATAGTGATAGAATTCTGCGCAGACCATAGCGGATCTGCCACAGATTATCCAGCGCTTTTAACAAATAAGCTTAAGCTTCGACAGTTGCCGCTGCAACTGTTTCGCGCTCAGCCTTGTCGAGGATCAGATCCATGGTCTTACCCAACAGGATTTCGCTGCGCATGTTGTTGATGCGGCTCTGATCCTTTTGGATTTCCTTGACGATCTTCTCCGGCTTTTCGCCAGACTGCTGCGCTTGCATCATGATCATGCGGCTAAAGTCGTCGTTCTCGGCCTGCACCTTTTCCTTTTCAGCAATCTTACTGAGGATCAAGCGAGACTTGAGGCGATCATGCGCGGCCTTACTCGCACCTTCGTGAAGCTGCTCCTTGTGTGCTTCGAAATCTGCCTCTGAAGCGCCCTGCTTCATGTTGCGCTGCATAAAGTCACGCAACACAGCTTCAGTTTCGCTCTCGATCCCGCTTTCTGGGATGGCAAACTCGACGCTACCGAGAAGCTGTTCAGTGATTTGCTGGCGCTCGGCATTGGAATTCTTCTCTTTCTTTTGGCCTTCGATGTTCTCGCTGATGCGCTCACGCAGCTCAGCTTCATCTTTAACCTGCATGCTCGCAAAGAATGCGTCGTCCATTGCTGGCATTACCTTCTCGCGAACTTCCTCTGCTTTTAAAGAGTAAACGACTGTCTTACCTGCAAGCGCTTCTGGCTTGAAGTCCTCTGCAAATTCCATGGTGACTTCCTTTTCGTCGCCAGCCTGCATGCCCACCACACCATCAACGATTGCTTGAACGCCAGGAGTCTCTGCTGCGCCAGCTTCTTCCCATGTGACTTTTTGCGAACCATACATTGGCGTGTCAGGAACGAGATCCGCAACCAGTTCGTCACCGATCTTACCTTCGTAAGAGCAGCGCACATAGTCGCCCTTATCAGCAGCCTTCTCAGCCACATTGAACTCGGCCCGTTGGCTGAGCAATTGCTCAAACATCTTCTCGACCTCTTCGGCACTGGCCTCAGTTGGCTCGTTGGTGACCTTCAAGCCTTCGTAGGCTGGCACCTCAAAGACTTGTAAGACATCGACAGTAAAGGTGATGGTTGCGTCCGAACCAGCAGCGATCTCGCCCTCGTTAAGATCGACGACACCGAAGATTTCGAAGTCGGACTTCGCGACACCTTCTTGGTGTGCCTTCGAAACAACGCGCTGTGAAAGCTCTGATTTCAGCTCCTTGGCGTAGCGCATACGGATCATGTTCTCAGGCGCCTTGCCTGGACGGAAGCCTGGGATCTTCGCATCGCGCATGAATTCCTTAATCAAGCTCGCCTCAATCGTGGCGATTTCGGCGGCAGCGACACTCACGGTGATCGTCTTGCGTGTTTCGTTAATGTCTTGGACGTCGGTTTTAACTGTGCTCATAAAAATAATTGGTATCGCCCGAAATAGGCAGTTCTAGGAAAAAGCGCGCTATAAAAGTGCAAAGGAATTTTTCGGTCAATGCCTATGTTGCTTTAATAAAGGCATATCTCGCTTCTCTGGCACTATTTTATCTATTTAGTTCCAAATGATGGTTCTCGCGGCACAAGATCTGCCGCGCTCGCCCCCCAAATGAACCTATTTAAACTCGATCACATCTGGGCCAATCGAGCGAAATAGCTCTGCATACGGCTGCAGCGCGTCGATCGTCGCGGGAATCGCATCAATCTGTGTGCTCAATACCCCCACCACCGCAATCTGGTCTTTGCGGTTAAACATCCGCAGACGCAGCTGCAGCGCGTCGAGCATTGGCTTCAGCGCGGTCACATCCACGCCGTCAGCCAACTCGATCAAGATCTGATCGGCCGCCATATACGAGAATTCGCCCGTCGATAGGTGCTCAACCACCCGCACATACGGGTAACTCTCGTCGAAATTCAAGTGCCAGACCTTTGTCTGCGCGTTCGCAGCGCTCGGCAAAATGCCGAAATCTAGAATCTTACCTCTCTGAATCACCTCAGGCAGCCCCTCGGGCAGCTCCTCCGCACCCGCTTCGACTGCCGCCGCATTATGCGTCAGCCACGGGTCAACACTCGACTCTTCCTTGTATGCCCGCCGATTCATGATCATCGCCACCAACAACGAGCCCAACACAAAGCCCATAATATACACAAAAATTCGATCCGTTTTTCCCATAAGTATGCGCGCACCGTGCAACGGAAATCCAGGCAAGGCAAGTCTACGCATAAACCCTTTGCTTCAAGTTCACGCATTTCATTCTTCACACCTCCCACAGCAGGCCACACACTCCCGCGCAATGATTCATACAATTTCGCAGATACGCGTCCGCTACGCCGAAACCGACCGCATGGATGTGGTCTACCACAGCAACTATCTCGTCTGGTTCGAGACCGCCCGCATCCTGATGCTCGACGAGATCGGCATCCCCTACCTCGAAATTGAGGCCAGCAACTTGCACCTACCCGTGCTCACCGCCAGCGCCGCATACAAGAGCCCCGCACGCTTTGACGATCGCCTGAAGATCCACCTCTTCATGCGCGCAAAACCACGCGCCCGGTTCCACTTCGACTACGAAGTGCGCCGCGGCGACACACTCCTCGCCACTGGCAGCACCAGCCATGGCTTTATGGATACAGACGGCAAAGCCCAGCGCCCGCCCGCAGCGTTTTTAGCCAAAATCGACGCCGCTTGGAAAGCTGAGGTGGCTGCACCAACTGAGTTATAAGCGACACTCACAGAGCCATTCCCAACTGTGGATCAAGCGATCACAGACAGAGTGCCTGCGCCACGATTGCACTCCCATCACTCTCACTTCTTATAATTAAGCGCCGCCTGCAGCTCCTCGCAGACCGCTTGCGTACCCGCCAGGTATGGACAGAAATCCATCTGCGGGTGAAACGTTCTTAACGGAAACGGACTCGCTTCGAGAAATTTAAACGCGACGCCCGCGCCGGCACACAGCGCATAGGCCGCGGCGATGTCCCAGACCTTGACGCGAAAATCGACTACCCCCGTCAAATAGCCGGTCGCCACGTACGCAGCGCTCAGCGCGCCACTTCCCAGGCAACGCACGCGGTATTTTGCTAGCAAGGGCTTGAGCTGATCCAATAGCC
>CAZIMR010000222.1:0-3257 GCA_964540215.1 uncultured Puniceicoccaceae bacterium | reverse complement strand
CCCTACGCGCTTACCATCCAGATTTACCTGCAATGCGTCAGAATTACGCACATTATCACGATGCAGTGACCAAAATGGATGCCGCGATTGGTGCGGCACTCACAGCGCTTGAGGTATCTGGAATGGCAGAGAATACCATCGTCATCTACAATTCTGATCACGGCGGCGTGCTGCCTTGTAGTAAGCGGTTCTTGTTCAGCTCAGGGCTGCATTGTCCACTCGTCGTGCGTATTCCAGAGCGCTACAAAGCACTTTGGCCAGCACCGAACACAGGCACGCAAATCGATCGCCTCGTCAGTTTTGTGGATATGCCGAAAACTTGGCTGGGCATCACCTCGACTCCTGTACCCGCAACCATGCAAGGCACTACGTTTCTCGGTAATACGATCGAACCCGAGCCCGAATTCTGCTTTTCATTCCGCGGACGCATGGATGAGCGTAATGAGAATGCCCGCTCAGTGACGGATGGTCGTTACCTCTATATCCGCAATTACATGCCCTACACACCTTGGATGCAGCAACTCGGCTTTCTGTGGAAAATGGAAGCGACGCAAGCTTGGGTGGGACACGTTGAGTCCGGCAATGCCAGCGAAGTCGAAGCCCGCTTCTTCAAGCCAAAGGGCTGGACCGAAGAACTCTACGATACCAGCAAAGACCCGGATAATATCAATAATTTGATCGAAAGCCCTGAGTATCACGCAGTCCTCGCACGCATGCGAATCGGCCTGCGCCAATGGCAAACTGAGATCTTCGATGCTGGCCTGCTGCCTGAATCAGAAAGTGTTAAACGCGCAGCAGAGAATGGCATCACGATCTATGAGATGGTGCGCAACCCGAAACTCTACAACCTCCCTGCACTGCTCAATGCCGCCGACCTCGCGCTGGCTGAAGACACGACGAAGCTGCCGGAGCTTCGCGCACTCCTCAGTAGTTCTGACTGCGGACTACGTTACTGGGGCATCGTCGGCTGTTTTTTGCTGAATGATGTCGAGTCCGCTCAAATCGTCCTCAATGACGAGTCACACGAAGTGCGTGCCATGGCCGCGTGGGTGCTAATTAAGAATGATCAGCAAGCCGAAGGCCTCAAAGTCCTGCGCGCGATGCTGGTAGAGAAATCCTACGCAACGTTGAAAATCCTTAATGTCGTCGACTGGATCGGCGCCGCTGCCGCCCCGCTCTTGCCCGTCATTGATTCACTCAAGTTAAATAAATACGAAGCGAGGGTACAGGAGACGCTGCGCGAAAAGTTCAGTGCGGACGTTCGATGACTTTCGAGAGAGAAGCGCGCTTCCAGTTGCTTGTATGCTGAGGCAAGCGGCTAGATGCCGCAGTTATTCCAATCCTCACTGCCACTCGATTCGCCGAGATTCCTCCTGAATTAAACCGTCGAGCACGATGTAATTAAACGGTGTTGCTACACACGCACTTATGTATTCCTTGTTGCGCAACTAACACTATGACTGTACCTTTATACAACTGGCTCGATGAGCGCACTGCCGGCGTTTTGTTGCACCTAAGCTGTTTGCCCTCAGAGACTGGCATTGGCAATCTCGGCAAAGCTGCGCATCGCACCATCGATTTTATGGCAGCTGCTGGGTTGAAAGTTTGGCAGATTTGCCCGCTCGGCCCGACGGGTTATGGTGATTCGCCCTATCAGTGCTTCTCGGCGTTTGCGGGTAATCCATATTTTATCGATCTGGATCCACTGTTGAAAGACGGTCTGCTACATGAGGATGAGTTAGGCCTCCTACATGGCCTGCCCAAAACGCATGTCGACTATGGTGCGCTTTATGGAGTCTTTTGGCCAATCCTGCGTCTTGCTTACAACCGTTTTAAACACTCAGGTGCGGATCACTTCGACGGCTACGGTTGCATCAAAGCCTTCCGTAAGGCGCAGTCTGGTTGGATCGAAGACTACGCCCTCTTCCTTGCACTAAAGTCGCATTTTGACGGGAGCAGCTGGCTAGACTGGCCTGCAAAGTATCGCGATGTCGATAAAGCCCGTAGCCAAGAGCTACCGACTGAAATCACTGAAGTCGTCGAGGCGCATATCTTTTATCAATACTTATTTTACGGTCAGTTGGCTAAGCTGCGCAGCTATGCCGGCAGTAAAGGTGTCAGTATCCTTGGCGATGCACCAATCTTTGTCGCACTAGACAGCTCGGACGTGTGGGCCAATCGCGAACTCTTTCAATTGAAAAAGGACGGCAAGCCCAAGGCTGTTGCCGGAGTACCCCCTGACTATTTCTCCGCGGACGGCCCGTTCTGGGGCAACCCACTCTACGACTGGAAAGCGCACCAAGATACGAACTTCGTATGGTGGATCGATCGGATTAAAGCCAATCTGGGATTTTGTGATATTGTGCGCCTCGACCATTTCCGTGGCTTCGAATCTTACTGGTCAGTGCCCGCCAACGAGACGACTGCGCGTAATGGTGAATGGGTCCAATGCCCTGGGCTTGAACTATTTAAGGCGATTCAAGCCGCCTGCCCTGATGCTAAATTAGTGGCCGAGGACCTCGGAGTGATTACCGACGAGGTGAATGCATTTCGCGCAGCAACGGGTTTACCTGGCATGGCAGTACTGCAATTTGCCTTTGATGGTGACGCGGACAACGCGTATCTGCCGCACAACTACAGTCGTAACACCGTGGCCTACTCTGGAACGCATGATAATGATACGACGCTCGGCTGGTATCGCGAGGAAAGCGCCAAGACGCAGAATTACCTACGGCGTTATTTATCCGTATCTGGGGACGAAATCGCTTGGGATCTGGTGCGCACAGCAATTAGGTCGAGTGCTAACATGGCGATTGTGCCGCTACAAGACTTGATGAGCTTAGGTTCGGAAGCACGCTTGAATACACCAGGCGCGCCAACGGGCAATTGGCAGTGGCGCTATACCTCAGAGCAATTAGATGAATTACAGACCAATAGCGCCACCTATTTAAAGGATCTGTTGGAGCTCTACGGCCGAGCGTAAGTGGAGATGCGATACTAGGATTACTGTCTTATGTGTTATTATAAGAGCAGTGCAGCGCTTTCTCGGAAGCGCTCCGTTGAACTGGTTAACCGGTCTATATAATTAACTCAAATTCATTGGATCAACGTCCATTAGGTCGATCACTTCTTTGTCCATTTTAAAGCTCTCGCGTAAGGCTGCAAGTTCGCCAATAATAGCACTAGCGCTGGGCGCGAAATACCATAACTGAAAGCGATACTCATCACGGATTTTCTCAATCGGTGCAGGTGCAGGG
>CAZIMR010000221.1:0-3264 GCA_964540215.1 uncultured Puniceicoccaceae bacterium | reverse complement strand
ATCTTGACCGATCATACGCATGATCTCCCATATCGGCTGACCTGGCTGGTGTTCCGTTTGGCTCGCGAAGCGTCGCAGGATTGTAATGTCGAGCGGGGAGTTTAGTTTACCAATTGTTTCACGGTCCATACCGAGCCATTCGGCGGTGTCATTGGGGCCGCGGCAATCGAACCATTCGGCGACTTCAAGCCAACTGCAGAACTCGCGTGCGTCTTGGTAAAGCCCGATGTGCTGGAGTACCAGCGAGAGGGCGCAAGTCGGCACCATGTCGCGCGGAAATTGATGGTGGTCGAAGTTACTCCGCTCGGGAGCATGCTCGCCGCCGACGTCGAGCACGGCGGTGAATGTGTCTGAGAGGTCGGCATCGGTCGGTTCACGACGTTGGATCGCGACAGGTGCTTGAGTGAGTAGCACAGCGCAGGCTAAGAATTCGTCTTTATGGGCGCCGCCCGGATGAGTGAGGATAGAAGTGATCATAAAGGTCGAACGCTGAACATCGAACGCCGAACGTCGAATGGTAAATTCATCATCTTGGGCATCTGCTCCTGAGTTGGGATGTTTGGCGATCAGTGCGGGCTGTGCGACCTGATTGCCCTAAGTGGTGGCTATTTTCTGAGCACGACCTTCGGTTCGAAGCGTACGCCGATCATATTATAGTCCGCGTGGGTATTATTCGAAAACTGTGCGTCCTTGGGCGGATTGAGCATCCGACCTTCTGCGATCATTGGCATTTCGACGCTGACATAGTCTCTGGAACTTAGTCGAACGGTATAAAGGCCATCGGACAGATTACTGATGGGCACAAGGTTGCGGCCCATTGCTAGACGCTCAACAAAATGCGGGATGCTGCCGTCAGCGGCGATAAATTCAATCAGTGCACCCGGGCCAGTTTTACTGTATTGTGTAAATTCGACCATGTGCTCGTTGGCGAAGCGGATGCCAACGTGGAGGATGCCAGGAGTCTTCTCGGTCGCCTTGGGTCCAAGGTATATAAAGAGACTGCCTACGATCGCAGTGAATATAAAAAGGCCTACGGCGACGTATTTACCCGAGGTACCTTGTGTGCTATTTTCTTTTTTTATACCGCTCATGCAGGTAGTTATGCGCCAGAATTCGAAAGTGAGAAGCCTGAATTTAGCCTTTTTCGGCAAAGAGCCTGGTTGGGCTTATAAGTCGTTTTCGCATTAGCAGTATAATGAAATTTAATCGCTAGTATCTATTTTGCTAATTGATGCGCGGGTTGAGGAACATGTCATTGCTACACAAAAAAAAACCCCTAAAAATTGCTAATTATTTAATGATTCACTATGTGTAAGCTGCATCAGTGCTAGTTTTAAATAATATTTACCACACTTAATAAACAACTGTTTAGCTGTTTGATTCTTCCCGAATTCAATTTGCTGATAGAAAACGATTGCCATGCCATTTCGGCACACTTTTAACAGACCGCTTTAACTTTGATGAACAGCGAAAAAACTACCACACGCAAAGGATTTTTAAAAAGGGCAGGTCTGGCATTCGCCGGAGCGTTTGCGCTGACACGTGCAGCCAGCTCTGAATCGAAGCCTGAATCCTCTAATCTTGCGTCTTCGGCGCCGCCGCGGGCGATGTCTCGTATTCGACCTGCTAGGGGAGCAGTTGAACGTAAAACCGTCTAATTTAGACGTTTATAACTTTTATTATATAAGCGATGGCGAACGTATTTCCGAGGTGGGTCAACACGATCCCTATTAAAGTAATCGTAGCACTGGTGCTAATTGTGAGTGCTATCACTCTAGGGATTACTTACTACGCAACTCCTAAGTATACTCGGGTAGGCTACGCGCCGACGCAGCCTGTGGCTTTCAGTCACGCATTGCACGCCGGGCAGCTTGAGTTGGATTGCCGTTACTGTCACACTTTCGTGGATCGTTCCGAGCACTCCAATGTTCCTGCGACCAATGTGTGTATGACCTGTCACAGTATGGTGCGTAAAGATGATCCCATTTTAGCGCCAGTGCGTGAGAGCTATGAATCTGGTGAGCCGATCCCTTGGGTACGTGTCCACAAGACGCCTGACTACGTTTACTTCAATCATGCTGTGCACGTAAACCGTGGAATCAGCTGCGTTGAGTGCCACGGCCGTGTGGATCAGATGGAAGTCGTCGAGCATGCTAAGTCATTCAGTATGAGCTTTTGCATGGACTGCCACCGTAACCCTGAAGACAGTATTCGACCTGTGGATGAAGTTTACAACCTTGGTTGGGAACGTCCCGATACAGAGGAATTTAAAAAAGAAGCTGTCGGCTTCGTTCACGACTGGAAGGTCAATCCCCCGCAAAGCTGCTCAGGCTGCCACCGTTAATCGCACCCGTTTAGATAATGAAGAACTCTGAATTCTCAGGCCCACGTTACTGGAAAAGCCTCGACGATCTAGCGGAAACTCCCGCGTTTACAGATTGGGTCGAGCGCGAATTCCCCGCTGGCGCTTCCGATATGGAAGGTGTCAACCGTCGTCACTTTATGAAAGTGATGGCTGCATCCTTTGGCCTTGCTGGTCTAGGTATGGCAGGTTGCCGTCGTCCAGAACAAAATATTCTGCCTTACTCCAAGCAGCCTGAGAACGTGGTTCCAGGTGTGCCGGTCTATTACACGTCCTCGATGCCGAGTGCACGTGATAATGTGCCAGTGATCGTTGAGACGCACACAGGTCGTCCAACCAAGATCGAGGGTAACCCAAGCTTTACGCCTTACGGCGGTGCCACGACTGTTTATACACAGGCAAGCATCTTGGATCTGTATGATCCAGACCGTGCGACGAAGAGTAAAGAGGGTGCATCCGTTCTTTCTCAAGCCGCTGTTCGCGATCGCCTCGAAGCAATTCGCAAAGCACATGGCGAAAATCAAGGCAAGGGCCTCGTGTTTCTGGCTGAGCCAAGCACATCGCCAAGTCGAGCTGCACTGGTTAAGCAAATCAAGCAGGCCTTCCCGCTGGCGGCTTGGACTGAGAATACGGCAATCGACCAAAGCACCTCTGAGCAGGCTGCGCTAGCAGTATTTGGCAAGTCACTGCGCGCACTTTCTGAATTTACTAAAGCGCAACGAGTCCTCGCACTTGACGCTGAGTTTCTCATCAACGCTGACGGTTCTTTGAGCCAAGCACGCGACTTCACCAAGACTCGTAAGGTCAAGGCTTCGAAGGATGCGAGCAAAATGAGCCGGCTTTACTCGGTCGAGAGCACGTTGACGTCGACTGGCTCGATGGCCGATCACCGTCTTCGTCTC
>CAZIMR010000220.1:0-3266 GCA_964540215.1 uncultured Puniceicoccaceae bacterium | reverse complement strand
GCTGCGCGCGTGATCGACCGAGACAATAATTTCGCCTGCCGATTCCATCTCAGTGTTGGCGGGAAAGGTAATGACGTCAGTAGCACTGGGGTCGTTCATGAAGTCGTCGTGAATTCGACCGATGGTGGTATCGGAGACGAACACCACCGAAAGCTCGCCCTGCGCGATTGGAAACGCAGCCGATGCTTCGAGTGCGCGGTATAATTGCTTGGCCGCCTCGATCGGGTCGGCGAGTTGCTTATACTGGTTGCTTATTTCCAGATGGAGTCGACTCATTATCTTGCGGGGATTGATTGTTTAAGCCTTTATTCACATTTTTGTCGTTGATCTCCTTGGGGTACTCCACCCGGGAGTGTAGCATGTTGAGCAATGTGTATGTAAAGCTGCTACGGATTTCGTGTAGCTCCTTAAAGGTCAATGGGCATTCGTCGAGTTGACCATCTTCGATCCGACTTTTGAACATGCGATCGATGAGTTCTTCGATCGCGGGTTGGGTGACTTTTTTCAAGCTGCGACTGGCTGCTTCGACACCATCGGCAAAAAAGATGATCGCACTTTCTTTAAAGGCAGGACGTGGGCCATCGTAGCGGTAGGTGCTTTCGTCGACTTTCTTGCTTTCCTGTGCCTTCCCTGGTTTGTCGGAAAAAGGTGGCTTGGTGTGCTTGTTCTGTTGCTGTTGCGCTTGGTGGTAGAAGTATTGAATCAGCCCAGTGCCGTGGTGTTGGCGAATCACATCCATAATGACGCGTGGTAGGCTATGTTTACGTGCGAGTTCGACGCCCTCCTTGACGTGGGCTTTAATCACCAGCGCGCTCATCGAAGGATTTTTTTCTTCGTGTGGATTGACGCCGCCTTTTTGATTCTCGGCAAAATACTCGGGTTTGACCAGCTTGCCAATGTCATGAAATAGACAGCAGACACGGCAGAGCAGGGGACTGGCGCCGATTGCTGCAGCCGCGTTTTCTGAGAGGTTTGCGACCATCAGGCTGTGGTGATAAGTGCCCGGTGCTTCCATCTGCATACGACGCAGCAGCGGGTGATTGAAGTCGGTGAGCTCGAGTAATGTAATCTCAGTGGTAATTTTGAAGAGCTGCTCAAATATGGGCAGCAGGCCGACTGCCAGCACACCGGAAAGCGCGCCGACAATCAGGGCAATCAGGGCTTGTTGACCAACCAGGCCGATGGATAGGTGGCCGATGAGGCCAAGCAGCGCTCCGGAGATTGCTGCGGTGACGCCGGCCATTAGTCCGGCTCGCACGAGCATGGAGCGTTTACGAATATGCGCCGAGATGAAGCTGCCGACGACGCCTGAAAGAAAGGCGATCAGAAGGAACTCGACGGAATTATCCTGAATGATACCGAACAGTACCGCGATGATCAGTGCAGAGATGACTGCGGGCGCGGTGCCGACCAGCACGGCGACGATCATCGGCGCCAGCGAATACGGGGCAACGTAGGGTAACATGCCCAACGAGGGGCGATTATTGGGCAGGGCGATGTCGCCAATTTCCATGATCAGACGTATGATCACGAGATTGAGTAAAATGCTGACTGCGGCAATCGCGATCGCGCGGTTACGCTTATGGAAATTACGTAATCCTTGCTTCACATAGATCATCACTGCGACGAGAAGTATGAGTGTCAGCGTCAGGCGTTCGAGAAAGAGTGGATTGAAAACCAGAGAGTCTCCACCGCGAGCAAGCTCGGCATCATTGTAGGCTTGCAGGCATTCTATATCAATTGCGGTAATAATGGAGCCAGGCTCGATCAGAGTGTCACCTTCTTTAAAGATAATCGTCGGTGGGGTGATTTCGCTAATCGCGAGTTCAATGGCCCGATTTGTGCCATCTGCGCTATATAATAAGTTTGGCTGTAGACCGGCTCTGAATAGGTCAAACAGAGTACGAGCCTTGGCTCGATTGCCAGAGAGTGCATCGAGCCGGACACGTAGTGCGACGAGCGCATCATTATATGAGCGTGAGGAAGGTAGATTGTAGCGACCTTCCTCATCGACTAACTGAATAACGGTGACTTGCGGTGAATTGCCGCCTGCTTTGAGGTTGGAGTAGATGCCATCGTCATAAAGTGACTTGAGGACGTTGAGTGCATTGTTGGTCAAACCGGAACGTTCCTTGGGGTTGGTTTGAGTGGTAAATAAGGTGATTGTCTCGGCGGCGATATCTAAGCCAGTCGCTTCGATCAGCTGGTTGGCGGTACTTTCGAGCTCTGCGGTAACAACCGCTTGGCCTTCGGCTTCGTGATCAATCAGGGTTTTGGCAATACTGGTATTGAGGTCGCTAATGATCTCACGGAAGTCTTCGTAGGGCTTAAAGGTGCGTTGAAACACGGGCGGCACTTGTGCCCGTACAGCTCGCGCCTGCTGATCGAGCAGCACTTGGCTATTTTGCTCGAAGGTGAATTCGGCGACGATACGTGATGAGGCTGGCTGATTGAGGATGACTTGCGGCCCTTGCGGCTTTTGACCGAGAAAACAGATGACAACGACGAGTGCGGTAAATAGCAGGAAGAGTCCTGTCTCGACGATACGGCTGGTTTCGAAGAAGTGTGAGGCACCGATTCGCTCAGCCCCTCGACCCGCGTGCTCCTTTTTCAAGGAAAGTTGCGGAGTTTTCGCTTTGCGGGAGGATTTTTTTCTGAAGAATGCGGCCATTGGCTGTTTTTTCTAAGGGAGTCAGTCGGTTAACTGAAGGCGGTGAGCTGTACTGAAAGAAGGGCCGGGAAGGTCCTGATAATTAGCAATCATTCTGCACTACGGGCGTAGGCATTAATTATATTTTGGACCAGAGGGTGGCGTACCACATCTTGTCCGTCAAAGTAGAAGAGTAGTAGTCCTTCAATGTTCTTGAGTAGCCGTGCGGCTTCTTTCAGGCCGGATTGCTTGGCCTTCGGTAGATCGATTTGAGTGATGTCGCCCGTGATCACCATACGGCTGCCGTCTCCTAGTCGGGTTAGAAACATCATCATTTGCTCATGGGTCGTGTTTTGCGCCTCATCAAGTACGACGAAGGCATTCGCGAGGGTGCGACCGCGCATGTAAGCGAGTGGTGCGATTTCAATGATACCCCGCTCGACCATTTGCATGGTCTGCTCTTTACCCATCATGTCATGCATCGCATCATAGAGCGGAGTGAGGTAGGGCAGAATCTTTTCCTGTAGTTCGCCGGGTAGAAAACCAAGCGCTTCGCCTGCTTCGACTGCGGGGCGAGTGAGGATGATACGCTCGACGTTGCCCGCGAGGAGCTCTT
>CAZIMR010000219.1:0-3301 GCA_964540215.1 uncultured Puniceicoccaceae bacterium | reverse complement strand
CTGGCAACTCGACCAAGGGCTGCATTGGCATTGCGCCCTGACCAAACAGTGCGACCGCACAAGAGTGATCGCAATCGTTCACCGGCGCATGATCATGCGAGTGATCGCTGCAAGCATGCGATTGATCGCCTAAATCGGTATGCAACGCTTGGTGAACCTGCGGGCTGACTAAAGCAATGTTCAAGAACAAGACCAATAGCGCAAGGCCACCCGATACATATCGGGTCAGTGCGCTACGAGACTGTTGATTCTTAAACATTGGCTGTGGAAAGGGCCACATGGCTTAATGCAAGTCAAGTGCGTTATCGATTGTTTCAGAATCCGCATCAGCCTAACACGAACACTACAACTCCTACTTAATCCGCCCGAGCTGTGCGCGCACGAGCTCGGCGATCTGCTGCAGACTCGCCACTGGAGGCAAGTCCGCGAAGGGCGCCACCGCGGCGGTCGCCTTGCTGAGCTCGGCCTCAAAAGTTGCGACCACCTCCTCGAAAATAGGAAAGTCGTGCAACCGCTTAGTAAAGTCAGCCGACACCGTTTTGTCGCCCGCCTTGAAGCGCCCGATCAGACTGTTGCGCTCTGCATCGGACAATTTCTCCAGCAATAGCAGCAGCGGCAAGGTAAACTTGCCCTTGTCTAAATCGGTGCCAAGCGTCTTGCCGATCATCGATTCATCGGCGTACAAATCCACCAAGTCATCAAAAATCTGATAGGCGATGCCGACATGGCGACCGAATAAGCCCGCTGCCTCACTAAAAGCTCCCGAGTAACCCGCTATTTTGGCACCTAGGCGGCAAGAGACTTCAAACAGTTCGGCCGTCTTGAGTTGAATCACGCGGAAGTAGAACTCACGGCTGTAGTTCACCTCACCGCGATGATAGGTCTGCGCGATCTCACCAGCACAGACACGCGCAGTCGCTTGCGCCACTGAGCGGCAAACTTCGTTGGTATCAAAATCCGAAGCCAATTTGAGCGCATGCGAGAACAGCACATCACCAATCAATACCGCCGCAGCCGGCCCGTATTTCTTGGCGGCAGTCGCTTGTCGGTGACGCGTGTCTGCCTCATCCAAAATATCGTCGTGCACCAGCGTTGCGAGATGCACGAGCTCGATCACCGAACCCAGCATGACAAGATCCTTGGTAGCGTTTTTCGCTGGCCCCTGCCAACCGCTGTAAGCCACTAACATCGGGCGCAAGCGCTTGCCGCTATGGCCAAACACATAGCGCACATGCTCCTGCACCTCGGGCTCCAGCTCCTGAACCTGCGACTGCAGGAAAATATCCAAATCATCCAAGTAGGATTTTACCGGTTGGTAGACTTCGGAAAAACCGGCTGCGGCCACTGAATCGGCCTCGGACTGTGAGCGGAATGTCATGACTAAATATTGATCATTGTTAATTGATTATTGTTAGCAGTATTCAACAACGCGCGGCGCGCAACCAACAACTTAAAATCAGACCAAAGCAGTAAAGGAAAAAAGCGGCAGAGCCGAGCTCTGGGAATGAGCAGAAATCTAGGGGTATCGCTTGTTATTCTACGCTTAAGCGTCGCGCTCGTTTGAGTGGTTAATCACTGTGTTTGGGCTCGGCGGCCTTAGGCCGGTTCGACTTCGCGGTTTTGATGCTGCCGCTGCCTTGCAGCCATTTGTTCAGGGCATCCAAGAACCCCTTGCGGTCATCGACATGCACATTGTGCCCCGCTTTCGGGATACAGGCTTGTTTAATATTCGGCAGCCATTCGCGCATTGCTTTAGCGTCGCCGTCTTTAACAAAATCGGACTTCCCGCCAGTGATGAGCAGCGTCGGTCCCTTGAAGTTATCGAACCCGCTGAGTGAATTCTGACGCAGCAGCTGCATACTCGAATGCAAGACTTCGAGGTTGCACTGCCATTTTAGACCGAACTCCCCGCGCACCAGATTCGTCATCACAAATTGACGCAGTCCCCAATCTGGAATCAGCGGCTTCAACAGCTCCTCCGCTTCGCGGCGGTTCTCAATAGCGCCTGCAGGCACGCGCTTCATGGCGCGAAACTCGGCATCGTGATGCGGCGGATACTTCTTCGCTGCGATATCGACGATGATCAACTTCGCGACCACGGCCGAATGGTCGCAGGCAAACCGCATCGCAATCTTACCGCCGAGGCTGTGCCCCATCAGCGTCACGTTTTTCAAATCATGCAACCGAAGATAAGCCGACAGATCAGCGTTGAGCTCTGACCAACGCATCGTCTCCGCATGCGGCGAACTGCCGTGGTTACGCAGATCCACGATATGCACATCAAAGCGGTCTTTCAGCGCTTTACCGATTGTCTGCCAATTGCGCGACGCCCCAAGGAGCCCATGTAGAATGACTAATGCGGGTGCTTTAGGATTTTCGAATCGAAGAGAATTGAGCTTTATGGCTGCCATATGTCTCGCATTTGCCCACGAATGGCATGAATTGTCACGAATCATTTCCGTTAAAGAAAGCGCAAGACAATGAAAAGAGCCGAAATTTATCAATTTTCTCTCCTGTGCATTATTTTTGATTCGCGTTCATTCACGTAAACAGTGGGCTCTTTTCTTGCAAACTATGTCCGCCGAGAAGCTCAAAAAAGTAACACCAATGATGCAGCAGTGGCACGAAATTCGTGGCCAGCTCGCCGATGATACTTTGTTGATGTTTCGCTTGGGGGACTTCTACGAAATCTTCCTACAAGATGCTGAACGCGGCGCGCAACTGCTGGGCATCACGCTGACCCACCGCCATGGCATGCCGATGGCTGGCATTCCTTTTCACGCCGCCGAGGGCTACATCCAGAAGCTCCTCGATCAAGGTGTCAAAGTCGCCATCGTCGATCAAGTTGAGACGCCGCAGCCGGGCAAACTGGTCAAACGCGCCCTCACTCGTATCATCACGCCGGGCACTCGCCTCGCCGACACGCAAATCGACGCCCAGCGTAACCACTTCCTACTGGCACTCTCGCTAGAGAAGAAAAAGCTGCACGCTTCTTGGCTCGATTTAACCACGGGCGAATTCTTCGTCGCCTCCGACGCACGCCCCGAAAACTTGTTCGCCGCCTTCGAGGGCATCGACCCGCGCGAGATCATCGTACCAGAAAATGCCGCCGCCAATTGGGGCAACCATCCGGACGCCACCAAGTTCCACGAGCTCTACACGTATCTTTGCGATGGTCGCGCCGTGACTAAAATCCCCGACTATCACTTTGACGAAGTCGCCGGCGCGCAATCCGTGATGGAGACCCTCGGCGTGCTCAACCTCGAAGGCTTCGGCATCGATCGCGACCACCCCGCGCTCG
>CAZIMR010000218.1:0-3330 GCA_964540215.1 uncultured Puniceicoccaceae bacterium | reverse complement strand
CGCTGAGCGTGGGGACACACGCGGTGCAGCCGAATGATTCGGCATTTGATAACTGGCTCGCGGAACTCGCACCAGATGTCGTCATCTTCGATCGTTTCATGATCGAAGAACAATTCGGCTGGCGGGTCGAAAAAGCCTGTCCGCAGGCATTACGGGTGCTGGATACCAGTGATCTGCACTGTCTACGCGAGGCGCGCCAAGCGCAGCTCAAACACGGCGGCGGGCTAAATTTGTATAACGACATCGCACTGCGCGAGATTGCTGCGATTCATCGCACAGATCTGACGCTGATTATTTCGGAGCATGAGATGGAACTGTTGCGCACTCAGTTTAACATCCCAGAGGCGCAAATTGCATATTGGCCATTCGGGCTGAATTTAGCCGAATCGAAGTTTCCTCGCTTCGAAACGCGGCAACATTTTATCATGATCGGCAGCTTCATGCACGCCCCCAATGTCGATGCCGCGCGCTGGTGTAAGCAGGCTATCTGGCCGCTGATTCGCCAGGCATTGCCAGAGGCGGAGCTGCATTGCTACGGCTCGTATGGAGAAAAGTATCAAGCCGAACTACATGCGCCGAAGGCGGGTTTCTGGTTTAAAGGTCGCGCCCAAGAGGCACTCGCGACGATGGCGCACTATCGAGTCAATTGTGCGCCGCTCCGCTATGGTGCGGGGCTCAAGGGGAAGTTGTTTGATGCCTTTGAGACTGGCACGCCTTCGGTCACGACGCCGATCGGTGCGGAAGGCGTGACCGGGGCGATGGATTGGGGCTGCGCGATCTCAGCAGATCCGCAACAGTTTGCCGACGCCGCGATTACGCTTTATACAGATGCGGCACGATGGTCACAGGTGCAGGCGCAAGGCCAACAGATCGCGAAGGAACGTTTCGACGCGGCAGAATGGTTGCCACGACTGCCGCAATTGTTTGAGGCCGCGATTTTGCGGCTCACCGAGGATCGAAAACAACACTTTGTCGGCCGGATGCTGCGCCATCATCACCACCGCAGCACTGAGTTTATGAGCCGTTGGATTGAAGCGAAGAATCGCTGAAGTTTCCGATTTTTAGCTGCTGAACTGATAATTCAGGAAAACGTTCAAAGCTCCTGTCAGCACACTGGAATCGAGCTTCTAACGAGCCGCCATCTCGATAAATAGCTGATGTGGTCAGTGTTTTGTAATGTTTCATTTCTTTCGTCGAACCTTGAGGATGAGAGATGACGTGAGCTTGCGAAATGTATTGTCTCACTCCGACTTGTTGTGAGTTTGGAAACGATTTTCAATTGCCTGAGCAAGAAAATTGACCACCACACCTGTGATGGGTCCTGTAATAGCCAAGATGTTCAGAAATATAGGCATTTTTGCACCTATTAATTCGAGGATTGGTGCAGTTGAAATCGAAGCAACTAACCCTAAGAGCATAGCTATAACCAATTGAGTATTGTCTCGTTTTCGCCTGTAAAAATACGACATCGTTGCGTATAAAAAACCCGCAGAAAAACCATAACTTGCACCAAGACTTAATATCCCAAGGAGTGCGTGAGGCTGATCCAGCACAAGCAAAAAGCTGACCACCCAATTCCCCACATGAAAAATTCGATAAGTGATCTAATCATAGGAACCTACGGCCTCATAACGTATAGTATCCGTGACTTTTATCATGTTAAAAGTCGTGATTTATTGGTGTATCTGTGGAGTATTGCTTAGTTTTATCGTTAGGCAATTGTATTTTTAATGGGGTTTTATTATTTGGTGTTTATTCTTTTATTTTAGGGCAGACGTGGTGCGTTTTTTGACTTACTTGGCGGAGGAGAAGGAGTTGGCGCCGACGGGCCAGAACCAGTGTTTTAATGCCTTGTTGTTTTTCTTCCGTTATGTGCGGGAGCAGCCGGATGTAGATTTTCAGCGAGCCACGCGGGCTAAGAAGCGGCAGCGGGTGCCAGTCGTTTTATCGACGCGGGAGGTGACGCGCTTATTGGAGCTGCTGCCGACGAAGTTTCGGCTAATGGGGCGCTTGCAGTTGTGAGCCGTGCTGCGCACGGAGTGAAAGTGAAAGTGAAAGTGAGGGTGGGTCGTGCTGCGCTCGGAGTGATCGCGCTTTGCGCGAAGTGAGGGCCGTGCCCTTACCTCTTGAACTGGTAGTGCTTGAAGGCTTCCGGATCGACTGAGTTTTCGATGCCGTCAGGGAAGAGGGGCGCGAAGTCGTCGTAGGCTGCATGGACATCTTGGTTGGGAGGCCAGAAGATGCCGGCTTTGATTTGTTCAATAACGGCGGCGGCGCACGCTCTGGCGGAGTCGAGGTGGCTGTCGGTAAATCCCTCCCAGCGTTCGATGCCGCTCTTCTCGAGTGTTTGCGCGAGATTGAAATAGGCGACGGTGGGCCGCTGGCCGCCGGCTTCGTGTTTGGCGAGCACGTAGAGTGGGAGTTGTAGGTCGGTCCAGCGGTAGGTTTTGCCCTCGTGCTCGAAAAAGGCTTCCTCGGGGAGGTGCTTGGGTGGTGCTTTTTTTGCGACGACCGCGAGGTGTGTCTTTTCGGGATTAGCGGCTGAGTTACTGGTCTTGTAGTCGATCAATTCGAGGCGTTCGCCGCGTTGATCGATACGATCGATGCGGCCCGTAATGGTAAAGCCGCTGAGGGGGATTTCGAAGGCTTCTTCTGTATTCAGTATTTTGATACTCTCATTATTTTTCGTGTCTTCGACTTGGTGTTGGCAGAAGGCGTAGATACGCGCCATGATCGCTTCGTGCTGTAGCCGTAAGGCGAAGGAGAGCTTGTCGCCATAGCGGTGCTTGAGCATCTCTTCGGCGATGGCGTGTAGCTTTTTGACTAAGGTGGCTAGGTCGGTGCTGCTGTCGAAGGTGTAGCCATTGAGCTCGGCGACGGTGTCGTGCACAAGGTTGCCAAAGGCGGCGGGATTGAGCTCGCGTGTTTCGACATCGACCGGGCGCATTTTGAGAATGTGCCTGAGGAAGAATCGGAAGGGGCATTGCAGGTAGCTTTTAAGGGCGCTGACGGAGATCGAGGTCGGCAGCGGTAGGTCGAGGGTAGGCGAGAGTCTCCACGCGGCGCTGTGCTCGATGTCGGTACTGCTATCTTCGGTCTCGCTGAAGAGCTGTCGGGTGCGGCTGAGGAGGGTATCGGACGCGCCTTGAAAGAGCAGGCGTGAGGGTTTCAGTGGCGTGTGATCGTCGCCCGCTTGTGGCACGAGAATGTCGATATGCCCATGCTCGCCTGCGCGTCGGCGGCAGAGTGCTTCGAGTAGGTAGGCGTCGCGGGCGAAACGCTGTGCGTTGGTGCGTAGGCCGAGTTCCTCGCGCAGGGCCTCGGGTAAAA
>CAZIMR010000217.1:0-3336 GCA_964540215.1 uncultured Puniceicoccaceae bacterium | reverse complement strand
TAGCTGCTGGCAAACTGATGGGGCCGATGCCCGAAAGCGTTTCGACCTTCATCGCCGAACGCCAATCTTGGGTCGATAGTGTCCAAGCGATCGGCTCAATCGAGCCCGACAAGGGCGTGCGCCTCGATGCAGAAGTCGCTGGCGTGGTGAGTGCGATTAATTTCAAAAACGGTCAAGATGTCGACGCGGGCATGGTTCTAGTGCAACTGGATGTTACAGTCGAAGCAACACTACTGAACTCGAATAAGGCCACCGCGCACCTCGCTGAAATTGAATTGGTTCGTGCCAAACACTTGCGCGGCACAGACTCGATCGCTCAATCACAGTTAGATCGCGCACAAGCGGACTTTGACAAGGCCACCGCAGAGATGAAAAACCTAGAAGCGATCATCGAGCGTAAGACCGTCCGAGCTCCTTTTAGCGGTCGTGTGGGCATACGTCAGGTCAACTTAGGCCAGTATCTCTCACAGGGGGCACCCATTGTTAATTTGCAATCTTACGATCAGGTGTTCGTCAACTTCACGCTCCCACAGAAAGCCATTGCTCGAGTTGCTACTGGTATGAAAGTGAAACTTCAGAGCGACGTCTACCCCGAGCAAACATTCGAAGGTAGCGTCACGGCAATCAGCCCGCAGATCGACCCAGTCACTCGCACAGTCAAACTTCAAGGAACGCTAGAAAACCAAGATGAACGCCTTCGCCCAGGCCTATTCGTCAAAGTTACCGTCATCTTACCTAATGAAAATGACGTGCTAGTTGTGCCGGCCACTTCGATCGTCTATGCGCCTTATGGGAATTCAATTTTCAAAGTAGCCACCGCCACCGGCGAAGTATCTGGCCTAGAGACGACCATCGTGAAGCAGTCGTTTATTCGAATCGGGAAGCGCCTCGGTGATTTTGTCAGCGTACTTGAAGGGCTCGAAGAAGGTGACGAAATTGTCTCGGCCGGCGCCTTTAAACTGAACAACGACATGCCTATCACTATTTATAACGAGTTGGCTCCCACTCCGAAACTTGCACCGAATCCGAAGAATTCTTAATCGGCTTCGTTGCTGCAACGCCCACACATTTCGAGTCACCTATGAAGACAGCCTTTACCGATATATTCATCAAACGCCCCGTGCTAGCGATCGTGGTCAGCATGGTGATCGTGATTGCAGGTCTACAGGCGATTTCCTCGCTCACGGTGCGCCAATACCCCCGTAACGAAAACGCCAAAGTCACGATCACAACGGTTTATACGGGTGCCGATGCCGACCTCGTACGTGGTTTCATTACCACCCCGCTGGAGCGAGCTATCGCCTCAGCCGATGGCATCAACTACATCGCCTCACAAAGTTTGCTCGGCATGTCCACCATCACGGTGCGCCTAGAGCTGAACTTTGATTCGACCAAAGCGCTCGCCGAAATTAGCTCAAAGGTTGACCAAGTCCGTGGCGATCTGCCCCCCGAAGCGGAAGTGCCAATCATCACCGTCGAATCTGCCGAGAGCGAACGCGCCTCGGCCTACCTTTCCTTCGCATCCAACATACTTGAAGCCAACGAAATTACCGACTATTTGGTACGCGTCATCCAGCCTCGCCTCACCTCGATCAAAGGCGTGCAAGAAGCCGAGATACTCGGCGGGCGCACGTTCGCGATGCGCATCTGGCTCGATCCGGCGCGAATGGCCGCGCTCGGCATCTACCCTGCACAGGTTCGCGAAGCGCTTGCCTCCAACAACTATCTATCCGCAGTGGGTCAGACCAAGGGCAACCTCGTCACCGTCAACCTGACCACTAATACTGACCTCAATTCCGTCGAAGAATTTGAACAACTTGCGATCCTGAATCAGGGTGACACCATCGTGCGGATTAGAGACATCGCTGAAGTCGAACTCGGCGGCGATGACTACAGTTCTGAAGTGCGCTTCTCCGGCAAGCAAGCGGTCTTCATCGGCATGTACGTGCTCCCCAACGACAACACCGTCGACGTGATCAAAGCGGTGCGCGCCGAACTTGAGGTAATTAAAGGCGAACTCCCTGAGGGCATCGAAGCCAATATCGGCTACGACTCGACCATCTATATTGAAGAATCGATCTTTGAAGTCGTCAAAACACTAGCCGAAACCTTGATCATCGTGATGGTCGTCATCTTCTGCTTTATGGGCCGAATTCGGACCGTGCTGGTGCCGATCATCACCATCCCAATCTCCCTAATCGGCGCGATCTTTCTGATGCAGTTGTTAGGCTTCTCGATCAATTTGCTCACATTACTGGCAGTCGTGCTTTCGGTCGGCATCGTCGTGGACGATGCCATTATTGTGGTTGAAAACATCGAACGCCACCTCGAAGCGGGCATGAAACCAATCGAAGCCGCACTCCTTGGCGTGCGCGAACTGATCGGACCAGTCATTGCCACGACACTCGTACTGGTTGCAGTTTACCTACCGATCGCCTTCCAAGGCGGGCTCACTGGATCCCTGTTTCGCGAGTTTGCGCTCACGCTATGCGGCGCGGTGATTATATCAACCATCGTGGCACTCACCCTCAGTCCAATGATTTCGTCCAAGCTCCTGAAGAGCGGTGAACATACTGGGCTTGCACTTTTCATTAATAATGGCTTTGACCGTTTGAGAAAAAAATACGGCAGCATCTTACGAACCAGCCTGCAAACTCGCTGGGTTATTTACTGCTGTTGGGGCGTGCTCACTTTCATGTGCCTCCCGATGTTCGTGCTCTCGCCTAAGGAACTCGCGCCGACCGAAGACCAAGGTGTCATTTTTGGCATCGTCGATGCGCCTGCCAACTATGCGATCGAAGAAACCTCCCGTTTCACCGAAAAAGCCAATGACGTATTTTTTAGTTTCCCAGAAACCGCCTACAGCTTTCAGTTGACCTACCCCAATGGTGGTTTCAGCGGCATGATCCTGACTCCGTGGAGTGAGCGCCAACGCACGGTCTTCGACATTATACCCGAAGCTCAAATGGGACTCGGCGCGATTCCTGGAGTTCGAATATTCCCCGTCACCCCTGCCGCTCTACCCGGTGGCAGCGACTTTCCGGTGGACTTTATTGTCGCCTCCACTGCTGAGCCCGAAGAGATCCTAAAATTTGTGCGGCAAATTCACGACAAAGCAATTGCCAGCGGCCGCTTCGCCTTTCCGCCGATTATCGACACCAAGATCGACCAACCTCAGACTCAATTCGTCATTGATCATGATATGGTCAGCTCGCTTGGGCTCGATCAACGCGCCATCGGTGCCGACCTCGGTGCACTCATCGGCGGCGGTTATGTGAATCGCTTCAACATCGACGGGCGCAGCTATAAAGTGATCCCTCAAATCAAACGGGCCGG
>CAZIMR010000216.1:0-3345 GCA_964540215.1 uncultured Puniceicoccaceae bacterium | reverse complement strand
CCCCTCACCGACACGGGCAATAATCGTCTCTTCGAGCGCGCTGCCAACGTAGTTATCTAGGTTAGAGCGGACCGTCACACGGGCGCGCGCTTTAACTTGAATGCCGTCTTTGGCAACACCATCAATCGTCGCTCGCCCGCTATCTGCCGCGGGGCACTCGATGACTTTGGGATTAATTGAGGTGCGCACCGCTTCGAGCACGGACTTACCAGTACCCTTGGTCGCAAGATCGATCGCACAAGCACGCTGCCAGTTGAGACTGATGTTGGCCTTGTCTGCGGCGATGATCGCCTGGACCGTTTGAATGACATTACCCTCGGCAAGATAGTGCGCTTCGAGATCGTTCGCGCTGACTTCAATGCCCGCCTTTACCGCAGTAATACGTGCGTCCACGATTAACGACGCTGGCACACGGCGTAGGCGCATCGCGATCAAAGTCGGGAAGCCGACAGTTGCACCCGAGAGCTTGGCACGCAACCAAGTCATGAAGAAGGTCGCAATGACTAACGCGAGAACGAGAATGAGGAGCGCAAGAATCGCGGCCGCGCCGAGTTGCCAGCCAACTAAGGCGAGAGGGAGGAGGAATGTATTCATAGTTTCTTAATGATTAATTTGAAATTGTCTTGGGCCACGACCGCAATCACCTGATCACGCTCAATATAACCGTCTTGTGAGTAAGCTTCGTAGTTCTTCCCTCCGACCGCAATCTTTCCAGACGGATTTAAGCGAGTTAATGTCATTCCTTGCATTCCTATGACCGAATCTTCAGCAACCGCCGCACGCGTATGTCCTTCAATCGAGGACTTCAGGAAAAACTGCTGTCCGAACGATGTCTTTCCAAGTAATTTAAATTCCACAAATACCAGGCCTGTCATCAAGAAAAGCGTGCCGAAGAACACCGTACAGCCGCCCACCACTCCGTACGTATCGTAGGCAACCCAAGAGCCTGCAAGCAGGCATAGTGCCGATAAAACGCCTAAAACTCCACCAGGGAGCAGCACTTCCAAAAAAACTAAGATCAGTGCAGCTGCGATAAAACCTAAAATCATGCTCATGTTGCGACCGCCTCCACGATCAGCTCGAAATCACTACGACTGACGACTCGAATACTCGCACCCCGCTCAACCATGCCGACCGCGCAATGCGCCTCATAGCGCTGCCCCTCGATCTCGACTCGACCGCCTGGGTGCAGTGGCGTGAGGGCAATCCCCTTGCTGCCAGTTTTCGGTAGTGTTACTTCCCTCGCTTCACGGATCGCCTGCCCGTCGCCGCCCGCCGCGGTCTCTAGCACTAGTTTTCGCTCAATCGAAGAGCCTTTTATTAACCGCGACACTATTAGTGTGCCAAATAATGCAATTGAAATGCCAACAATGAGATGCACCAGCGGCTCAGTAAACATTTCAGGCGACAGCACGACGCCCTCGCCCCCGCTACCAGAAGGCCAATAATCGACCATCGTCCACAACAATGAACTAACCATGAAAGCTAATCCAGACAGTGCAAACACCACCGTCCCAGGGAACAAGAACAACTCCACCGAAACGAGTAACACGCCCACGAGGAAGAAGAACACTGGCTCATTCCCTGCCAGCCCTGCTACATAGTGACTGGCAAAAAAGATCCCGAGAAAAATCAATCCGCCAATGCCAAAAATCCCAAAGCCAGGCGTCTTAAATTCGACGAAGAGTAATAACGCGCCCAAACCCATCAGCAATGGCGCGATGGTATTCATCCACTTCGCAATTTCTTCTGAATAACTGATTTCAAAGTCGCGAATCTGATAATTTCCTGCACCCAATCGGGTATCAAGCAGATCATCAATCGAATCATAGATTCCTTCACCCAATAGTTTATGCGGCGGATCTCCATACTCCTTCACCGCTTCCGAAGCGATTAGCGTCAACAATTCTCCAGCTGGCTTGATCACTTCATCGCCAATTTTCAGCTCAAAATCCGCGTCGAGCATCGCCCGCACCACGTCGGAACGATACGGGTAGTCCTCCGTGATCACTCGGATATTCGCACGTAAGTAACTCTCTATCTTCTGTTTAGCGGCCTCAGCTACATCCTCACCAGTGCCCTGAATCACTGCCGAAGCGCCGATTTTACCACGTGGCGAAAAGTAAATCTCCTGCGTCGCTGCCGCAATGAAAGAGCCCGCGGAGATCGCATCATCATTTACATAGGTCGCGGTGATGCCGTCGAAACGATCCAGCATCTCCATCATTTCTAGAGTGATATCCACCCGTCCGCCAGGAGTATCCATGTCGAGAATTACCATGCCGACGTCATTCACAATCGCCTCCTTTAAGCCACGCCGCAAAATATACAAATTCGGCGTGCTGATAGCCCCAGTAATTGGAATTACATAGACATCAATTGGCTCCACAGCTACTGGCGTTACTTTTTCCGCAAGCAAGCCCGCCTGCAGAAAACTGGATAACGTAAGAAATAAAAGGCAGAAACGACGTGTCGTCATAAAATTTAACCATGAAAAATTAAAGGCAGAAAGCAAGTGCGGACGACTCATCCTATTTGTAATAGTGCTGTAGCGCGCCGTACACACATGGCGGTTTAAGGTCGCTTGATGTGGGTGAATGAGCGCGGTTGCCGCGATCAAGGTCTCTACAAATTGTTCCACGGTCATTGTTCCACATAGCCAGATCCGTTTTGCATACTTCCATAGGTACAGTAAATATCGAGGATTACAATGTTCTACGGAAGTTGTTCCACATGCCGCAGGATACTGCCCGCACACGGCCCGTAAACTGGCGCTAGACAAGCGCAAAAAATTTCTTCAACTCCAGCCCAATGGAGACGATTGATTATAACGGCATCACGCTGCATCGCCGGCCACTGCGATGCTCCTTTGGACAGAGTTCAAAGACAGCCCATTTTACTGCGTCGAGCCGTGGATGGGGCCACCAAATAGTGCAGAACATAGTAAAGCCCTGCATTCAGTAGCGCCTGGCGAGCGCTCCAGCTTCACTGTTGAAGTCACGGTTTAAACGACGCGGCAGCTCTCTCGTACTGAATCCGGGGATAAAGCCAATCACTACCAAAATTGTGGTGCACGTCTCCATGTAGCAAGGCTCAGGAGAGTAGCAGCAGCAGCGAGTCGCCCCACCTAAAGCTAGCACGCAGCCTCATATCATGTAAAATGTTGTCGAAATGCTCCTAAAATTAACACTGGATATACGCCACCGTAGCGTCACAATGCGCCGCAAGTTTAAATTCATTTAAACATACCTGTTATGAAAATCATCATCGTTGGCGCCGGCGAAGTCGGCCACAATCTTTGCACAACACTCGCGGCCTCTGGGCACGACGTGACGCTTATCGAAC
>CAZIMR010000215.1:0-3348 GCA_964540215.1 uncultured Puniceicoccaceae bacterium | reverse complement strand
CGATCGCATTTGCAACGGCTCGATAATTGATCTCCTGAGCATCATCTAGATCATGACGCCCTGGCACACCGGCAGTGTGATAATGCCCGATCCATTTGCAGGCACGCTGAAGATTGCGAATCAAATTCCCTTCCATGATCTGCATGTGATAAATATCGTAGAGAATCTTGCAGCGCGGGCTGTTGACCATTTCGCACAGCGCCACTGCCCAATCGGTGCGGTCGCAAATGTAATGCGGCTGATCGACCGTGGTGTTGAGCTGGTGGCGAATCCCGACGGCTCGGTCTCATGGCATGTTACCAGTAAGTTCCCACTCTACGACAATAGCGGCAACTGCGTCGGCATCATCGGCTGCATGCGCGACTTTGAGCGCAGCGACAATGCATGGCAGCCCTATCGACGTATGAATGCGGTGGTCGATCATATCAATCGGCACTACGCCGAACCGATCGGAATGGCGGATCTAGCCAAAGTCGCCAGCCTATCCATCAGTCAATTTGAGCGGCGTTTCCGTATCGTATTCGAGCAAACCCCGTCACGATTTCTAATTCGCTACCGACTAACCCGCGCCAGCCAGATTTTAATGCACAGTGACAATACCGTGAGCCAGATCGCGCAAGATGTGGGCTTCTACGACCACAGCCACTTCACTCGCGAGTTTCAAAAACTGTTCGGCATGGCTCCTGGGCGCTACCGCAAGATACATCGGTCAACTGGTAAGTCATCAAACTTATCATTCGCAGCCAACGCAACTGATTGACGACCCACTAAAGTTCCCTCTGTATTCTTTTTATGCCAATTACTTTTGATCATACTCGTATACGTGTCTCGAACCTAGAACAGTCGATCGACTGGTATTGCCAGACCTGTAGCTTTACCGTCCTACGCCGGACTGATAAGTCGCCTTCTGGCAATCAACTTGCCCACCTGCAAATCCCTGGCAGCGCACACAATCTGGAGCTCACACACTCGCCTGACTACGTTGTTAAGGTGCCCGAGGATCTAATCCATACCTGTATCCGCGTCGATAATATCGTCGCCTACTGCGAAATGCTCGAAGGCCTCGACCTCACACTCGACCTCTGGCCAAGCAACTGGCGCGAGAAGTTCACGGATGGTAAAAGAATGGCTTTCATCACCGATCCCGACGGATACGAGGTCGAAATCTTAGAGCACGTGTAAAGTGAAGACTCGCCGCATCACCGCAGCTTAGAATCGGTAGCCGACGCAGGTCCACCCTGAAGCCGTGTGCGGCGTTCGGCAGCAACTTAAATCCGGCAGTCGATGAAGGCCCTGGTGAAGCACAAAAATGCCGCGCACGAATGAATCCCGCGGGGCCTAAACTATAAAAGAGTTAAATAGTTAGTGCGCCGCAGCTGCCACAGTTGAGGCTGCCTCGTCTGCAGTCACTGCGATTGCTACAAGCTCGGCCACTGGCGCTTCAGACTCTGGCTCAGGGCTCAGATCGAGAACCACCTCTTCAGCGGTCCAAGGTGTACCGCGTGAACCGTATTGATCCATATAGGCAACCATCGTTGCCTCAGTGACATCGGAGGCTTGGTTGCCCCACGACTGACGGATATAGGTCAAGACGCTAGCAATCTCTACTGGCTTAAGATTAAGACCATTCGGGCCGAAGGCAGGCATGTTACCATTGTATAGACGACCAGCGACTTCGATTGGACCATTGAGGCCATTAATCAAGATACGCGCGAGGCTTTCTTGATGGTCCGTCACCCACCCCGAACCTGCAAGTGGCGGGAATGCTCCAGCGATGCCGAGGCCAGTCGCTTGGTGACAAGCGGAACACTGGGAATTATAGATCTTCGCACCACGGTCAAACAATGATACTTGAACCACCGCGACCTCTGCATACGGGTTATAATCGAACGTGTAGGCATCCTTATGAAAGTGACCGCCATACTGAATCAAATAAACCCCACCCCAGAAACAAAGAGCGGCAAAGAGGAATAGAATGAAAATCGGAACTGGCGAAGCGCCGTTGCTTGGCTCATTCTGCTCGCGCATGAGGGCGTCGTGTAATTCTTGTTCGTCGTTGTCCTTAATGGATTGCTCGTCGCTCATTATTCAGAAATCTGCGCCTCTGGGAGGCTGTAGTTAAGTTGTAGGCTGAGCAGATACTCAACCAAAGCTTCGGCGCGATCAGTCGGAACAACTTCGTATCCGGCCGCTGGCGCGTATTTTGAGTCGGCCTCAAACTGCAACGCATGCACCGACGCAGTGCCATCGATCGCCCGAGTTTCATAAAGAAACGCATACCGTGGCATCGTCGAAACGCCACCGGAGGTAATCTTAGGATTGTAGAGGTGTAAGTGCTGCCAGTTCGCATCGCTTTGGCGGTCACCGATAGTCATTAGGTCGGGGCCGATACGTTGGCGACCGAGCAGTACATTGGCTTGAGTGACGTAGTCGCGCGCAACGGTATGCCGCTTGCCCCACTCGCGCTCTAGATCCGAACCATAACCAGCACGACGAACTTGCTGCGTGTGGCAATAGACACAGCCTAAATCGATGTAGACTGCCTTACCCCGCAGTGCCGAACCTGACATTTTTGCAGGGTAGAGCGGATCACCATCAACCGGGTTGCCGGTTTCATCCAAAGTCTCGGTGGTTTGTGCCAAACTGCCGAGTTGAATATAACTACTGAGAACCAGACCGGTGAACGAGAACGCCAAGGCGATTAGGATCCCACAAAAAAGAAGCGGTAGATTTTTCATTACGCTGCACCCTCCTGGTTGGCAGACTCAAGCAATGTAGGACCTGGTTTCGCACGGGTGAAGCCTATAGTGAATAGCATCCATAAGAAATTAATGATAAAGGCAAGATGACCGATGGCTAGGCAAACCACACCAACTGAACGAATTTTAAGCCATGGTAACATACTTTCAACGACATCTAGGAACGGCAGCGTCGCGTCATTCATTTGATTACCCGCAAGCCAACCGCCGACAATGAGTGACACAATGACAATTGTAATACCGAACGCACTGCCCCAAAAGTGGCAGTAAATTAAGCGAGTGGACGGCCACTCGCGCTTGGTTAAACGAGGCAGCATGAAGTACAAGCCACCGAACATTACCATTGAGAAGAAGGCATAGACCACATGCTGATCTTGACCGATGGGAAAAGTTGTAAAGTGGGTGATCACGTTGACCGATCGAAACGCCATCAACGAACCGACCATATTGGCAAAGAAGTAGGACAACACACCAAACATGACGAATCGAAGCGCTGGACTGCGCCATACTACAGCACGTTGACCTTTCACGGAAAGATACAAATTGAGTGCCACAGTAATCACCGGCACGACCATCATCACCGCAGCGA
>CAZIMR010000214.1:0-3350 GCA_964540215.1 uncultured Puniceicoccaceae bacterium | reverse complement strand
CGTTCATAATGAAGATGACATCATCCTTGCACCCGGCGAGATCGATTTCTTTCGCAACGGTAACACCATCCTTGGTGACAGTCGGCGCGCCGAACTTTTTGTCGATTAGAACATTACGCCCCTTTGGTCCAAGTGTTACCTTAACTGCACGTGAAAGTGTTTCGACCCCTTTAAGGATCTTCTTGCGTGCTGCTTCATCAAATAAAATTTGCTTAGCCATAATATATTATTTCTTTAAATTGTATTGTTTAAATAAGTGAGCGAAATCGCTTAAGCGATGACGCCGAGGATACTATCTTCATCGATGAGAATGTATTCTACACCGTTAACTTTTACAGGCGTGCCACCGTAACCTGGAAGGAGGACTTTATCGCCTTTTTTAACGTTAAAGGGAATCGCTTTGCCGTTCTCATCTTTCTTGCCAGTGCCAAGTGCAACAACTTCAGCTTCCTGAGACTTTTCCTTTGCAGAGTCAGGGATAATAATGCCGCCGCGGACTTGTTCATCTTCTTCAATGCGCTTCAATAGAACGCGTTCACCGAGTGGTTTGATCTTCATAGTATTATTTATTTATTGTGTGGAGAATTACAGTTAGAACAAAAGCAGCACACCAGCAGCATGCCTGTGTGCTGCAAATTGCTAGAGATTATTTCTTGTCTTCGTCGACGACTTCGAAGTCAGCGTCAACAGTCTCGCCGTCAGCTTGCTTGGCATCAGTCGCAGCGTCACCAGTTGGCTCAGCACCTTCTGGTCCTGCACCTGCAGCAGCACCTTCAGCAGCTTGCTGTTTATACATTTCTTCAGCGAAGGATTGCATGATCTCATTGATCTTCTCCTTCGGTGCATTCAATGCATCGACATCAGCGTCTTGGTTTTCAAGAACAGCTTTACCTTCAGCAATCGCAGCTTCGAGCTCAGTCTTCTTATCCGCAGGGATCTTGTCGCCAAGGTCAGTGATCTGCTTTTCAGACTGGTAGACGATGTTATCGAGTTCGTTGCGCGCTTCGACGCCTGCCTTGAGAGCTTCGTCTTCGGTCGCGTGTGCTTCGGCTTCGCGCTTGAGCTTTTCGACTTCTTCCTTATCAAGACCGGAAGAACCTGAGATGGTGATGTGTGTCTCTTTACCGGTGCCCTGATCCTTAGCGCTGACGTTGAGGATACCATTGGCATCGATATCGAAAGTCACTTCAATCTGAGGCGTGCCACGAGACGCGGAAGGGATACCGTCGAGACGGAAGTTGCCGAGTGTCTTGTTACCCTTCGCCATCGGGCGCTCACCTTGAAGCACCTTGACGTCCACAGCAGTCTGATTGTCTGCATAGGTAGAGAATGTTTGGCTCTTCTTAGTAGGGATCGTGGTGTTACGCTCGATCATGGCAGTTGCTACGCCACCTGCTGTTTCGATTGCAAGTGTGAGCGGAGTCACGTCAAGAAGCAGCACGTCACGCACATCACCTTGAAGGACACCACCTTGGATCGCAGCTCCGATTGCGACCACTTCGTCAGGGTTCACACCTTGGTGTGGAGCCTTACCAGTGAGCTCAGTCGCGATCTCAACAACCTTAGGCGCACGAGTCATACCACCAACGAGCACCAGCTCGCCGAGTTCTGACTTCGAGTGACCTGAGTCCTTCAGGCATTCCTCGAAAGGAGCCTTCGTGCGTTGGTAGAGCGAATCACAGATCTGCTCGAGCTTCGAACGAGTGAGCTGTATGTTAAGGTGCTTCGGTCCGCTAGCGTCTGCAGTGATGAACGGAAGATTGATGTCTGTGCTCTGAGTCGAGGACAGTGCGATCTTCGCTTTTTCTGCTTCTTCCTTGAGGCGCTGAAGTGCCATTTTGTCGGAGCGAAGGTCCATACCTTGCTCTTTCTTGAAGTCTTCAACGAGGAAGTCGATCAATGCGCTATCCCAGTTATCACCACCGAGGTGCGTGTCACCGTGAGTGGCCTTCACTTCGAACACACCGTCGCCGATTTCGAGGATCGATACGTCAAACGTGCCACCGCCGAGGTCATACACCGCAATCACTTCGTCTTGACCTTTATCAAGACCATAAGCGAGTGCCGCAGCAGTCGGCTCGTTGATAATACGCTTCACTTCGAGACCCGCGATTTGCCCAGCATCCTTAGTCGCTTGGCGCTGCGCATCATTAAAGTACGCGGGCACAGTGATCACTGCTTCTGTGACTTTTTCGCCAAGATATGCTTCGGCGTCAGACTTGAGCTTTTGCAAGATCATCGCAGAAATCTGCTCTGGAGCGAACTGCTCCTTATTGCCCTTAACTTCACACTCAATGTAAGCGTCGCCGTTCTTGCCCTTAACGATGTCGTAAGGAAGGCTCTTCGCTTCTTCCTCAACTTCAGAGAACTTACGGCCGATGAAGCGCTTCGCGGAGAAGATCGTGTTACTAGGATTAGTCACAGCCTGGCGTTTTGCAGCCTGACCTACGAGACGTTCGCCATTTTTCGCGAACGCCACAACAGAAGGAGTAGTGCGGGCACCCTCCGAATTTGGTATGACAACAGATTCCCCGCCTTCCATTACGGACATGCAGGAGTTAGTCGTGCCTAAGTCGATTCCAATTATTTTAGCCATGCCAATCTTATAGCAGATGCGGTGCCACGAGTTATTAAAGCATGCAAGCACTTGTATATCAGTTACTTTTAATTTATACACTAGTACGCAAGTAATTACATAGCACACCAATTAGAGACACTCTGTCACAATTGGTGTCACACTAAGTGGACGCTGTCTCCTACTGTGACACAAAAATGGCTGCGCTGCGCCGAACTGATTGCATTTCATAGAATTATAGCTTCAACTGCGCGTAATGCTGCCGCTAAAGAAAAAAAAGAAAGTTGATTATGAAGCGCTTAACTCGCCGCTCATGCGTATCCCACGCATGGATGTCGCGACTGCGCGCAACTTCATCGACATCGGCATTTGCGAAATTTACGAACTCCAAGGTCGCGCCCCCGAGGTATTGTTTGAAGAGGCCCAGCTAAAGAACCCAGAGATACCAGATCATCGCATGCGCTACTTCCGCATGGCCGTTTACTACGCCGAAACCCCAGAACCCGATCACGCCAAGATGCATCCTGATGAGTGGAACTAGACCAACACCACGAAAAACCGCTAAACTACCAGTCATGATTGAAGCTACCGCAATTCCAAGCGAAGTCCCCGTCATGACGCTCAGCAGTTCGGTGCTTTTTCCGCAGGCGATGATGCCGCTGTTCATTTTTGAGCCGCGCTACAAAGAGATGCTTAGCGACGTGCTCAACAACGATCGCATCTTCGCGGTCGCGACACTTGACGAGCGCAACGAAGACGCCCCCCACTCCGAAAC
>CAZIMR010000213.1:0-3360 GCA_964540215.1 uncultured Puniceicoccaceae bacterium | reverse complement strand
AAGGATGTTGAAAATCTCAGAGTCGCGGCCAAATTTACGGATATGCGCCAGCGCCTGTTCACAGGTCCACTCTGCGCGGATGCGCAAATAGTCGGGCGTCATCAGGCGCCCCACACTCTCTTCTGGATAACCCAACAACTGGCGCGATTCCGCCAAATCCTCTGGACTCAAGAGCTGCATCAGGCGGCGAGTTACCGTCGCTGGCAGTTCTTCAAGCATCGCCGTCCTGTCATCGGGACTCAGATCGGCCAACAATGCGCGTGTGTCCGCATCAGTCAGTGCCGCCAAGACATCGTCTTGGTCCTCTGGCTCAAAATAGGCAAACACATCAGCGGCACGCTCACGCGGCAATGCACGATAGACTAGTACTTGATGGGGTTTGTCCAGGCGCAGTATTAAATCACCGACTTCTGGATTCGCCCAAGAAGTCAAAGACTCAGAAAGCGCCTTTAATTGACCTTTTTCAACGAGTGCCTCGACCTCCAAGTCTGTAACTGTGTTTTCTTCACGCATCCACCTTTGGTAATAGAAGTCCTACACATAGAGTAAAGCAGCGAAATCCCAACTATTTACTTTTTCACCGCTCGCTCGCAGCCATACTGCTCCAATAAATCCTCCACCAAGCTCGGCAAATGCGACAACTGCGCCCCCGTCCCCGCAGACGCGACCACGCAAGACACGTAGCCGATCGCATCGTTGATCGGCAAATTCAAGCTGCGCTCCTCCAGCCATTGATTTAACACGAGCAACCCCTCCATCCAGTCTCGCAGCGAGAAATCACTCTCATCGACCTCTTCTAGCAAGGCACGCAGCAAGTCATCCGCGCCTTTGAAATGATCGTCTAAATAAGCGATCAGCGCGGGTGAATCGGCAAACTGCACCCAACAGTTGGTTGTCTCAAATTCTGGCATTTGCCGAGTTATGTAAGATAAAGACGCTGGAGACAAATTGATTGCGCTCATTTTGATCGATTAAATTCGTCCACTGCACGATTTCTGGCGCTTGAGTCTTGCTCATCGCGCATTCAGCCCTTGGCTGTACAACCTTATGCGCCCGATACGCACAGCTGCCAGAGCCCTCATTGTCCTAAAAGGCAAACTACTCGCCATTAAAATGCGCGATCAGTCGGGCGTATTCTACATTCTGCCTGGCGGCGGCCAACGCCATGGCGAGACCTTGCGCGAATGCCTGCAACGCGAATGCCTCGAAGAAATTGGCACCGATGTCGATGTCGCAGAACTCCTTTACGTGCGTGAATATATCGGCAAGAACCATGAGTTCCGCCATGTCCATCGCAATTTCCATCAAGTCGAAAACGTGTTCCGTTGCTCACTGCCGAATCCGGGTGGCATCGGCCCTGGTACCGAGCACGACAAAAAGCAAATCGGCGTCGAATGGATCCCACTGGAAGAGCTGGATGGACGCCGCTTCCTGCCAAACGCGATTAAACCTTTTTTCACCACAGATGGCTTTGAACTCAGTTCGAATTATCTGGGAGATGTCAATTAATCGGCAAATGGGCAACCGTTGAGCCACTCAAGCCTCCTAATTACCAATTTTGCGAAGCAAACAACGTGAGCGCCTACCGCCAAATATTTAGTAAGAAAAATCAGAGTATGATGCATCCCGATGACCGACGACGTGTCGATTGGGTGAGCCCACTCTGCATGCTGCTACTGTGCGCCATCAGCATCCTGTTTATTTACTCGGCGCAATATACCTACGGCGGTGACGACTGGAAAAAGCAGCTCTTTTGGGTCGTGCTCGGCCTCGGCACTTATGGCGTGGTGTCGCTGATTAACTACAAAATTTTCCTAGGCTACGCCCATTTTATCTACGGTGCGGGTATTTGCGGGCTACTGCTGGCCACCAAAATGAGCCCAATTAGCGTCGAAATGATGGGCGCTCGGCGCTGGGTGGACATCGGCATTACCACCATCCAGCCAACTGAAGGGGCCAAAATTGGCACTTTGATCATGGCTGCCAGTATTTTAGCCCGTTCAGAGCTAGGATCGGTGCGAGACTCCCTACTAGTACTGGCAAAAGTGGCTGTGGTATTTTTAGTCCCAATGTTATTGATTTTTCTGCAGCCTGATCTAGGATCCTCGCTTGTCTTTCCTCCAATGATTTTTGCCCTGCTATATGTCTCCCGTTTGTCGGAGAAGTTTTTTGTGAGCGCTTTTGCTCTATTTGCCGTCGCCGTCAGTGTCCTCGGGCTGGACATCTACGCCTACAGCCAGCACCTAGAGCAGGTTCGCGCAATCGAACGCACTGGCGTCACACCCCCCTCTCAAGAGTATTATTCACTCCTACCAATTCACAATTATCAACGAAACCGGATCTTAACCTTCGTCGCTCCCGACGTAGTCGATCCGGAAGGCACCGGCGCAAGCTGGAACGCCAAACAAGCAAAAATATCCGCCGCCACAGGTGGAGTCGCCGGCAAGGGCCTGTTCAAAGGAACACAGGCACAACTCGGCTATCTCCCCAAGGCGGTGGCTCACAACGACTTTATTTTCTCCGTTATTGCGGAGGAAACAGGCTTTCTTGGAAGCGCGTTCGTCGTCGGACTCTTTTGTCTGATGGTCGCCAACGGCATACGTATTGCCGGACTCGCAAGAGATCGATTTGGAATGCAACTGGCCATCGGCGTCAGCGTGCTGTTCCTCGTCCACTTCTTCATCAACATTGGCATGACTATCGGCATTACTCCGATTACAGGACTCCCGCTTCCGTTTTTAAGTTACGGAGGTTCCTTTGTTCTGAGCTGTTTTATTCTGCAAGGATTAGTGCAAAGTGTATATCGTTACAGGAAGGATCATACATGATCCTGACAACGATCGATACACCCACATCAACCTGCAGCAACTGCCAGAGCACGGGATCCCCAATTCAACCAGGGACACCCAAAACCAATGCCAGATTCAACAACTGAAAATTCTGATTCACAATACACTGAAGAACTCACCTCTGCTCCTAAAGAAAAGAAGACAGAGCGAATTGATCACAAAGAGCTAAAAAACGACGCCGCAAAACGAGCGAAGAAACAGCCCTTGGTGACTCGCATCATCAAAGCGATTAAGAATGAGAAGAAGTCTTACTCAGAGCTGATTATCAACTCCGAGCCCCTCGAGAAGCGCGTCGCCCTGCTGAAGGACGGCGTGCTTGAGAAATTCGAAGTCGAACGCACTGGTGAAGCGCGTGAAGTCGGCGCCATCTTCAAAGGCCGGATCCAAAATCTCGAAGCGGGCCTCAAAGCTGCGTTCGTCGATATCGGCGAGCCAAAAAATGCCTTCCTGCACTATTGGGACATCCTTCCAGCTGCCAACGACAGCGGCATCGAGATCGTACGCGACAACA
>CAZIMR010000212.1:0-3379 GCA_964540215.1 uncultured Puniceicoccaceae bacterium | reverse complement strand
GCATCTCAATCAAATCATGCCCCGGCTCATACGCTGTACGGCATTTTTTGCAAATGCGGCGCACCAGACGTTGCGCTAGAATCGCCTCAAGTGAGGCTGATATTAGAAACGGCTCGAGGCCCATATCAATCAAACGCGTCACTGCACCCGATGCATCATTGGTGTGTAATGTGCTCAATACCACGTGACCTGTGAGCGATGCTTGCACCGCAATCTGCGCAGTCTCGAGATCACGTATTTCACCGATCATAATCTTGTCTGGATCTTGACGCAGGAAAGCGCGCAGCGCGCGCGAAAAGTCCAGCCCAACCTGATGGTTCACCGCAACCTGCATGATGCCATCAATCTCATACTCCACGGGATCTTCGGCAGTAAGGATCTTGGTTTCGACACTGTTGACCTCGCGTAGTGCGCTGTAAAGTGTGGTCGTCTTGCCCGAACCAGTCGGACCAGTTACAATAAAAATACCATTTGGACGATTCACCAGATCACGAATTGTTTGCAAGATATCATCCGGCAAACTCAAGGCTTCGAGGTCAAGATTCACAACCGACTTATCCAAAACACGAAGCACCACACTCTCACCAAATTGAGTCGGCAAGGTCGAAACACGTAAATCGACTGGACGACCAGCAATGGTCATTTTAATCCGACCATCCTGCGGAATGCGCGATTCCGAGATGTTCATATTAGAGAGCACTTTAATCCGCGAAATAACTGGAATCGCGAGGCTCTTTGGCGGTGGCGCCATTTCATAGAGCGCACCATCGATACGATAACGAATCCGGAATTGATCTTCAAATGGCTCAAAGTGCACGTCCGATGCCTGATCCTTGATCGCCTGCTGCAAGACTAAATTCACAAAACGTATAATTGGCGTCTGATTCGCCATATCGGTCAAATTCGAGTCGGACAAATCATTTTGCACTTCCTCAAAACTATCACCTAGGCTCCCGAGAATATCATCAATTGAGGAATCCTCTTCGCCGTATGTCTCAATAATAAGGGCATCCACCAGATCCGGATCGCATACCACGATCTGAATATCCTTATTCAAGGAGAAAGTCAGATCGTCAATGATGCTCGGGTTGAACGGATCTTTTGCCAATAAAGAGATGGATGTCTCATCTGCAGAAAAAGGCAGCACGGCATACATACGAGCGGTGCTGGCTTTCACCGCAGAGGCGACATCTTCAGAAATCGAATGGGGCATCTCCTCTTGATAAGCATAGCCGAGGAAATCGGCGACAGCGGTCAATAACGCACTGCGCTCAACCACACTAGAATCTATCACCGCATCTGCCAGTGATTTACCTGTGTGTAAGTGCGACTCGTTCAACTCCTCAAGCTGCACCAGGTCGAGCAACTCTGCGGACTTAATAATTTCGTATACGGTATCGTTATGATCTTCGAACATCGGAGGTATCTGTGGCGCAATTTCGCGGCTTACTTATGAATTTGAAAATTGAGCGCCATTCTCGACAAGCTTGTCGCGCATGGCATCGGGGAGTTGTGATTTTGCCAGAGCCTCATCTGCATTAATCAAATCGCGATTATACAGACTGAGTAAGTGCGCATCCAAACCAATCATACCATGAGCAGCACCGGTTTGGATGTCAGAATTAATACGGTAAGTTTTGTTCTCGCGAATCAGCTGAGCAATCGAGTTGGTCGTGACCATGATCTCGAACGAAGCGATACGCCCACCACCGATCTTCTTACACAACACCTGCGAGATCACCGCAACCACAGACGACGCTAGCTGCGTGCGAATCTGATCCTTGGTCTCTGCTGGAAACGCGTCGACGATACGGTCAACGGTGCGCGCAGCGCCGGTCGTATGCAAAGTCGCAAATACCAAGTGACCTGTTTCCGCCGCGCTCACTGCGGCTTCGATCGTTTCAAGGTCACGCATTTCACCAACAAGGATCACGTCTGGATCTTGCCGCAACGCACCGCGAATCGCGCTGGAAAACGAGGCCACATCGTTGCCCACCTCGCGCTGAGTCACGATACATTTTTTATGCTCATGGAAATACTCGATCGGATCTTCAATCGTAATGATATGCCCATCATGATTCAGATTAATCCAATTCACCATCGAAGCCAAGGTCGTCGACTTACCCGAACCTGTTGGCCCTGTAACTAAGATCATGCCCCTGGGACGGCTAATTAGCTCTTTAATCTGATCAGGTAAGCCAATCTCACCGAGCGAAAATAAATCATTCGGTATTTGCCGCAGCACCATCCCGTAGGCGCCCTTAGCGCGGAGTACACTCACACGGAAGCGAGCACGCTCCAGATAAGCAAAACCAAAGTCTGTGCCGCCAGAAGTATTCAATTGCTCCTGATTAGTCGGCGAAGTGATCGCCTTCATCAAATCTTCAGTATCCTGAGGTGTCAGCTTCTCACCTTCAACTGGCATCATACTACCAGATATGCGTAACGTTGGTGACTGATTAACCTGTAAATGGAGGTCAGATGCACCCTGATCCACCATTAGTTCTAACAAATCATTCATCTCATAACTCATATCGTTACCTTGATTGAAGTTCTAATTAACAGGAATAAATAAATTAAACAGGTTCCGCGACAGTCGAATGCAAGACTTCTTCTGGAATGGTCACACCCGCGATGACTTTACGAATACCGTCTTCACGCATTGTCCGCATACCCATCTCTTTGGATTTGTTACGCAGCGCCACGAGACTGGCATTTTCATAGACCATTTGTTGCAACTCTTCGCTCATCGTAAACATCTCAAAGACGCCGACACGACCGCGGAATCCAGTCGAGTTACACTTCGGGCAACCCTCTCCCTTCATGAAATTCGCCTCTGAGGATTGATCAGAGCGAATCCCTAAAGAGCTCAAGAGTTTTTCATCAGGTGCGTGTGGTTGCTTACAATTCGGGCAAATTCGACGCACCAGTCGCTGCGCAAGCACCGCACGTAAGGCAGCAGCGACCAAGAAAGGCTTGATGCCAATATCCACCAACCGGCTAATCGCACTCGGCGCATCATTGGTATGCAGCGTGCTAAATACCATATGCCCCGTCAGCGCCGCATTAATTGCGATTTCAGCAGTCTCTTTATCACGAATTTCACCGACCATGATGACATTCGGTGCCTGACGCAGCATCGAGCGTAACGCTGCCGAGAAGGTCATCCCGACATCGCGGCGCACTTGCACCTGATTCACTCCAGGCATCTCATACTCGACCGGATCTTCGACAGTGATAATCTTACGGTCGGGATGGTTGATGCAGTTGAGCGCAGAATAAAGCGTGGTGGATTTACCAGAACCCGTTGGTCCAGTCACTAAGAACACACCGTCAGGCATCGCAATAATACGCTCAAAAGTGGCTTGGTCATCACTGA
>CAZIMR010000211.1:0-3386 GCA_964540215.1 uncultured Puniceicoccaceae bacterium | reverse complement strand
CGCGCCGAAGTGCGTAAATCCGCTGCATGGCTTGTTTACGCGCAAGCTTTTCATCGACGATTGGTAGTGGGTAGCCATTTAGTTTATGCGGCAGTACCCACGGCTGATGGATGCTTTGAGCGGAATAATCGGCGAGCTCTGGGATCCATTTACGGATGAACTGACCCTCGGGATCATGGTCCGTGCTCTGTTTGATCGGGTTATAGGCGCGGATCGTATTGATGCCGGTGGTGCCCGACTGCATTTGACACTGACTGTAGTGAATGCCGGGCTCGTAGTCGGTGAATAGCCGTGCGAGGTGCAGCGCGGGGGCTTTCCAATCGAGCCAGAGGTGGTAACTGGCGAAGCTCATCAGCATCGCACGCATGCGGAAATTAATCCACCCGGTAGCACTCAGCGCCCGCATGCAGGCATCAATCATCGGGTAGCCAGTACGGCCGTTTTGCCACGCTTCGAAACGGTCGCTGTCGGGCGTCTTTTCGCGCAGCGAATCATACGCAGTGTGGAAATTTTCGAATTCGATGCGTGGAGCGTCTTCGATTTTTTGGATGAAGTGACAGTGCCAGTGAAGCCGACTGTTAAAGGATCGAAGTGCCGCAGGCCATTTCCCTTTTTGTCCCCGTGCTTGTGCTTTGACTGCCAGGTTGCGTTGTTGGCAGGCAGCAACAATTTCGCGCAGTGAAAGGGTGCCGAAGGCGATGTGGGCGGAGAGCCGCGAACAACTGTCAAAGGCGGTCACGGGCGAAGACATTTCGCTGCTGTAATATTCGCCGCGCGTGTGCAGGAAACTTTCGAGCAGCGCCAGTGCATGGCTGCGGCCACCCGGTTGGGTGGCTTGCAGGGGCGTCGGGTGTAGGTTCAAGTCGCTGGCCGCAGGCATCGATTCTGAAGTCGTGGCGACTGACTGTAATGCTTTTGGCGCGTCGAGGCAGACTTGGTTCATCAGCGCTTGCCATTGGCGACTCCAGCCATCGCGATTGTGGCGCCCACGAACCACTGCAAATTGCCGTGGTTGATGCCATGGGATGTTCTGTTGGCGTGCCCATCGTTGAACGCTCCGATCTCTGCGGTAAGTCCAGTCGTTCCAGGTTTCTTGATGCGACCAGAGTGTTTCGATCGAGTGTTCGTCGTGCAGGGCCTGCAAAATAGCGCTGGCGTTGCCACAGCGAATGACCAGTGGGGTGCCGTAATGCTCAATTAGTTGTGCATTGAGCTCGGCGAGGCTTTCATTGAGGAAGCAATAGTGGCGATGACTGAGGTCAGGTTGTTGCCAGAGTTCGGGCTCGAAAATATACAGCGGTATCGTCGGGGCCCGGCGGGCTGCTTCGCTGAATGCTTGGTGGTCGGTAATTCTCAAGTCTCGCTTGAACAAAACTACGTGTGCCATAGTCGATGGGGCAGTGTTTATACGATTTCACCAGCATCAACTGCTTGTAAGAATCGGGTGCTGTCTGCGCGGATTAGATCTACCTTCGCGGCGTCCATTTTGCTCAAAGTTCGGTAGGGCATGCCCATTCGTGGGTTCGCTCCAAGCTTGTCTTGCTGGCGGATTAAAAAATCCCAATAAAGATAATTGAACGGGCAGGCGTCCGGCCCGTTCTTTTTCGAAACCTTGTAGGAACAGCCTTTGCAATAGTCTGACATGCGGTTGATGTAGGCTCCACTAGCTGCGTAGGGTTTCGATGCGAGTACGCCACCGTCGGCGAACAGCACCATGCCACTCACATTGGGTAGTTCTACCCATTCGTACGCATCCGCATACACGATCCAGAACCATTGGTTGACTTCTTTGGGCTTGAGACCAGCCAACAGCGCAAAATTACCCAGCACCATCAACCGCTGGATGTGGTGCGCATGCGCATTTGCTTTGGTTTCGACCACACATTGACGCAGGCAGTTCATCTTAGTCGCGGCGCTCCAGTAAAACTCCGGCAGTGGTCGCTCTGCCTCTAGAAAATTTTCCGATACGTAACCTGGCATCTTTAGCCAGTAGATCCCGCGCACATATTCGCGCCAGCCCAGTATCTGACGAATGAAGCCCTCGACGGCATTGAGCGGAGCCAGTCCGTCGCGATAAGCTTGCTCCACTTTTTGGATACATTCGAGCGGGCTGAGTAGCCCGCAATTGATGTAGAAGCTCAGATGCGAGTGATACATCCAAGGCTCGCCTTGCAGCATCGCATCTTGGTAGTCGCCAAAGTGGCACAGTCGCTCGCGGATAAATTGTTCGAGTGCCTGCTGAGCTTGGGCTGCAGTCACAGCAAAATGAAACGGCTCCAAGTCGCCAAAATGCTCACTAAACTCGCGATCGACTAATTCGAGCACTTCCTGAGTGATGCTGTCTGGCTCGCTTAGGTAGGTCGCTGGGATGTCCAGCCCACTCTTCGCTGGCTTGCGATTCTCGGCGTCATAGTTCCACTGCCCACCGACCGGCTGGTCGCCCTCCATTAGGATCCCATAGGTACGCCGCATCTCGCGGTAGAAAAATTCCATGCGCAATTGTTTGCGACCCTCGGCCCATGTTGCGAAAGTATCCTTGGTGCATAGAAATCGGTTATCGTCACGAATTTCCAGCGGAATAGGGAAGTGCGTTTTCCAGCTTTCAACCTCTTTGAGCACGGCATATTCGCTCGGCTCGGTGACGATGATTTGCTCTGGACTGAGCGCTTCAATCGCCCGCTCCAGCTCACCAGTCAAACTGCCCGCATTGTCGGGGGCATTATATTTGATGTATCGGGTGCGGTAGCCAGCTGCTTCTAGCTCCGCAGCAAAATGCCGCATGGCAGAAAAAATGAAGGCGATCTTTTTTTTGTGGTGCGGCACCCGCGTCGCTTCGTTGCGTACTTCGCACAGGAGTACGACATCCCGCGCCGCATCGATCTCCGACAGGCTGGAAATGTGGTGACTGAGTTGATCGCCTAAAATAACACGCAAAATCATGCTATATAAACGTGCCGCTAGCTATCGAACTTACATACTACAGCGAATTAGTGTTAAAGTGAGTTGGCATATACCAATGGATCGTGCGCTTTGATTGCATTGCGCCACCACGTGCCGCTTAGGAGAGTTTGCTTCACTGGTATGAATTGCAGCTTAACGTGTGACCGATTCTCCTCGGCTTCGAACAGCCGCTCCATGGCCTCCGCCTTCGCCATTGCGCTTGCTGCACGCCGTCTGGCCCACATGTTTGGCGTATGGCATCTGAACAGACTCCTGAACCACACAAGCGCCGAGTACGTTACAAGGGCAAGAACCCGCGGCGCTTTGAGGACAAATACAAAGAGCTCAATCCCGAGCGCTACGCGGACACCGTAGCCCATGTGCTCGCGGGCGGTAAAACTCCCGCCGGGCAACATGTGCCGATCATGGTGGGCGAGATCATGCAG
>CAZIMR010000210.1:0-3451 GCA_964540215.1 uncultured Puniceicoccaceae bacterium | reverse complement strand
TTGGGATGAAAAGCCGACTGCTGACGTCGAATCTGAATCAAGCGCTTCATCTCCGCAAAGACGTATTGATGATGCCGTTCGGGATCAGCCAAAGCAGCTTCAAGATCATCCGCCTGCCATTGGTGGCGATTGATCGTCCGCGCTCTCCCGGTATGCGCCATACCTTCGCGATTATTTTCAGTACCCAGAAGGCTATGGATGTAAATTGCGGGCATCCCTTCGAGCGCCAACATAATCTTATGCGCACAAAGAAAACGCTCAACCTGCAAGCCATCCTCGCCGCCGCCAATCGTTTGCGCCATCGCACTGTAGAGCGAGATATTTGCCTCATAGGGCGTCAAGTCGCCAGTTGCCGTGCGACGCATCGAGATCTCACCGCCTGAATCACGAAGCGTTTCGATCAGCCCATCAAGTTCACGAGCAGAGAGCAATCCCTCGGCGGGCCGCAGACCGATACCATCATGCGATGCAATAAAGTTCAAATAAGCCCGACCTCGACGCGCGGGCGGCATCGACATCATCCATGTTTTCAAATGCTTACAATTGCCACTCAAAATCGAATTTAGCAATAATGGCGGCAGCGAAAAATTATAGATCAAGTGCGCCTCATTATCGTTACCGAAATAACTCAAATTTTCGCGATTCGGCACGTTCGTCTCAGTAACAAGAACAGCAGATGGCTCGATATTTTCGATTACGATCCGTATCAACTTAATCAACTCATGCGTCTGCGGCAGGTGTACACAAGTCGACCCAGACTCCTTCCAAAGGAAGGCAATCGCATCCAAACGAAAGTAACGAATCCCCTGTTCCACGTAATAACGAATAATTCGGACAATTTCTAAGAACACTTCCGGATTACTAAAATCAAGGTCCACTTGATCCTCACTAAAAGTGCACCAGACATGCTTCTCGCCATCGACAGTCTCGACTTTTGTCAACAACGGCGAACTGCGAGGACGAACCACCCTCGATAGATCCTCATAATCCAGACCATTTATAAAGTAATCACTACCCTTGCCGCGACCTGCCAAAAAGTTCTGGAACCAACGAGACTCTCGCGAGCAGTGATTAATCACCATATCTGCCATGAGATCAAACTCTTCACTAATCGACGCGAGATCCTCCCAAGTACCGATTTCGGGGTCGACCGCTTTATAGTCGATCACCGAAAAACCATCATCCGAGCTATAAGGATTAAACGGCAGCACATGCACACTACTAAACGTGGCCTTGAGGTCACGCATCAGGAAGTTTTTCAACTCACGCAGCGGCGTACGCATTTCACTTACGATCGAATTACCATAAGTGATCAGCATCACGTCCGACTCATCCCATTTGCTGGTGCCAAATGCAGTCGCCGAAGATTGCTCTGACATTCCACCTGCTTCAAAAATCTGCTCGGTGATCGCCTCGGCACGATCCGCTCCATAGACCTCCGCGACATGGCGCGCCATGCGCTGACGCACGAGCTGCGCCTTGGGGTTCAGCGATGGATTCGTAACGACCTCCGAACCAAATTCATAGCGATCATCTTCAACCGCCTCCTTGATTTGATGCAAAATATCGGGAACTGCCGAAATCACACGATTCCAACTCGGCATGAATGGGATATCCATAGACTTCTTCGGATCGAGAAACTCTTCACCTGCTTGCAAAATATTCTCAGCAAACACCTCCACCGTCGACCCTTCCATGTGACGATCATACTTCAAGCCATTGATTGCCGCATCGCTATAATAGCTATCCACCAAATCTAGCGCGATTCGGTAATAAGCGGCCTTAATCGTGCGAACATGTTCATGCGAGAAAACCTGCCCCTGCGTCGCCATCTTCCGATAGAGCGACTTAGTAATGTCACAACTCATCTTCGAAAGCCCACACGACCGATCCTCCAATGATAGATCTTGATGCTTGTGATCATAGGTATCCGCGACATCAACTTGGCAAATCTGATTGGTCGCATAGTTGCGCTGCATCTCCGAGAGCACACCCATTTCCAAGCCCCAGTCGGATGGGATACGTATATCTTCAATTACATCGGTCTGCAGCGAAAATTCACCCGCAAGCGGGTAGCGAAAACTATCTAAGTAATCGAGATAATCATTCGCACCAAAAACTTTCTTTAATGCACGAATCAATGGAGTGACCAACAGTCGACAAACACGGCCATTCATCGAATCATTCGCAACACGAGCGTAGAACCCCTTACAAAACTTATAGCTAAATGCAGGGTTCGCCACTGGATAAATCAGACGAGCGAGCATATCGCGCTTATAGGTCGTGATATCACAGTCATGCAGTGCCACCGCCTTCGCCTTTCCAGCCGCAAGAACGTAACCAAACATATACCAGACGTTACGCCCCTTGCCCATCTCCTTCGGAGCGAGCCCCTTCTCACTTAGCAACGCATCAATCTTACGCAACCTTGGGCCATCATTCCAAAGGACCTCAGGCATCTGCGGCAATCGACTAAAAAACTGCAATGCATGCCGATACTCTGCCTCATTCGCACGATCCAGACCGACCACGACTTGATCCAAATACGGCACCTCCGCAATCTCGTCTAAAATGGCTGAAAGCGCAGGCCCCTGGAGCTCGGAATATAGCGACGGCAGCACTAAGGCCATCGGACGACGCTTGCGAAACTGCATCAAATCAGCCTCCAGCTTTTCGAGTGGCCGATCATTCAGTTGGTGCAGTGTTGTAATTAATCCGTGTTGATGAAAGTCGCCCATAATATGTGTATTAAAATTAGTCGTTTGAAATCAGGAGTTTTAAGAGTCGCAGAAAGTTAAATCGGGACGAATCACTGCAAAGCCGAAGCCCCAAGCTCATCTGCAATAATCGTTAGAATCGCTTCGTTCCAACCGGCAGTCGCAGGCATCGAAGCAGTCAGCACACGCGGCGCTTTAGGATAAATATGCGGCCCATCCGCATGTGGAATGACCACCGCAATGTCTGCCACCTCAAGCATCGCTTGATCGTTTTGGCTATCGCCCAGTGCCACCACCACCCATTCCACATTAGGCATCGCCTGCTCATACAGGGCCTTCACAGCAACAGTGCCACTAGCTTTATCGGCAGATCCCATTAAATGTAGAAAGCGACCACCCTTCAAAAGGCGGATGCCGTCTTTCGCTAATGTGCGTTCAAACGCCTCACGCCGCGCTAAAGTATCTTTCCACAAAATCGGCTCAGTTGCATGGCGCGACTGAGCGCGATTCGCCGCGGCAGAACTCAATCCAGTCGACTCGGCGACCATCGCAACCGACCAATCCGCAAAGCCATCGAATAGGTAGCCCTCTGCCTCACGCAGCGCATGAGCGCGGCTCAGAATAAAGTCGCGAGAAAGCCCCATGACCTCGATCCAATAATCCCCCGAGCGATGAAACGCCTGAGGCTGGTCCAGCAAGCCCGACTCTTGCGGCACAGCTAGCAAGCCGCCGTT
>CAZIMR010000209.1:2733-3457 GCA_964540215.1 uncultured Puniceicoccaceae bacterium | reverse complement strand
AGCTCGGATGGCTCGAAGTGGCGAAAGAAGTCGGATACGTCGTCGTAAACGGCTTCGGTCATACGGTCGTGCAGCGCGAGCACGGCGAGGCCGAGGTCTTCGATGCCGAGCACGATGCCGTCCTTGGAGGTGAGGCGAAAGTGGATGCCACGCTCGACGCGGGCGATGCCTTCGATGGCGCAGTTCTGGAAAATGTCGGTCGCCTTGGAGGACCACGGTGAGATGGTGCCCTTACGCGGGGTGACGAAGAAGCCGCCTGCGCGCTCGAAATGGTGGTTGGCAGCGAGCAGGGCAAAGGCGCGTTCGGTGGTCTGATCGTCGAGGACGTTGGCCGACTCGAGAAAATAGACTTCGACGGCGTCGATGGAATCGATTGCGAGCTCTGGAGCGGCAGTGTTGAGCGCGTTTTGAAGCGCGGTGAGGCGGAAATCTGAAAACGCGGGACGGCCCTGAAGAATGATCGGTTGCATAGCTGTAAAAGTGGGAAAAGGAGTAAGTTGGCGACGGATACCGAAGGGAACAACTCGAAAAGCAGGGAAAGGGGATTTTGAACGTGGAAAAAAGACTGAGGACTGAGGATCGGTAAAATTAACCGCATTTCTCTGCAAATAAAACGACAAGAGTGTCGCTTCCACGCTTTTAGTTTTTAGCTTTTGTGCGATGACACCAAAAACACCTGTTCGTTGGGGCATTTTAGCCTGTGGAAAAATCGCACATGAGTTTG
>CAZIMR010000209.1:0-2723 GCA_964540215.1 uncultured Puniceicoccaceae bacterium | reverse complement strand
GTAGCGAGCGACCGCATTGCGTGTAGGGTTCGCGCTGCGGAGTTTGCTGCGGCATTGAAGGATTGCTCTGATAGCGTCCTGCATGCCGTATCGAGTCGTGATGTGAGGCGGGCGCAGGCCTTTGCGGATCAACATGAAGCGCCGCGCGCGTATGCTAGCTACGAGGCAATGTTGGCTGACGCTGAGATCGACGCGGTCTATATTGCGACGCTGCACCCGTTCCATTTGGAGTGGATTGCGCACTGTGTGCAGGCCGGTAAGCATGTGCTGTGTGAAAAGCCGTTGACGATGAATCTGCGCCAAGCCAAGCAGGCGAAGAAGCTAGCGGATAACAATCGCTGCTTGTTGCGGGAGGCGTTTATGTATCGGCACCATCCGCAGACGGAGCGCGTGGTGGAGTTGGTAACCGCTGGTGTGATCGGCAAGGTGCGGATGATTGAGGCGAATTTTTGTTACAATTCGGGTGACCAGCCTGAGTCACGTATCCAAGCCAAAGCGCTGGGTGGCGGTGCGATTTTGGATATCGGGTGCTACACGATGTCGTTTGCTCGCTTGATTGCTGGGCGCGCGCATGGTCGTATGTTTGCTGAGCCACTGGAGCTAAAGGCGGTGGGGCATTTGGATCCGAAGACCCAGACTGATATGTGGACGACGGCGGTAATGCGCTTCGAGGGCGATATTTTGGCGAAGACGACCTGTGCGTTGAAAATGAATGACGAGAACGTGGCAGTGATTTTGGGCGATAAGGGCCGTATCACCGTGGAGATGCCTTGGCATTGCCCTGGCACGATTCGAATTGAGTTGGACCAGCAGGAGTCAGCGCAAGAAATTGCGATGCCGAAGCAGCGGCACTTGTTTGCCTACGAGATCGATTCGTTTACCAACGAGATGCGCGGGAAACCAATCACAGCGGACGCTGTGGCGATGCGTTTTGACGATACCTTGGGCAATATGAAGGCACTCGATTGGTGGCGCGCAGAAATCGGCCTCGGCTACGAGGCGGATGCCGTGCGCTAGTGTTACTATTGTGGAGTTGCACGGCAGGGGCCACCTCCGTGTGACCCGCAGCAGCACTTGTATGATTTGAGGATCGGCGCACTACGCCGTTGGTTTCAATATTGAAGTCCGTAACGAGAGCAAAATTCTCTTGTGTGGCGGTCGATTTAATATACCAAATTCTCTATGAGAATTTGTTGCATTGGAGCAGGGTATGTTGGTGGCCCCACAATGGCTATGATTGCCCATAAGTGTAAGGGTGTGTCTGTCACAGTGGTTGATATCAATCAGGCGCGAATCGATGCATGGAACTCCGATGAGTTGCCGATCTTCGAACCTGGTCTAGATGACATTGTTAAAGGCTGTCGTGGTAAAACGCTATTTTTCTCGACCGATATCGATACCGCGATTCTGGAGGCGGATATCATCTTTATGAGTGTTAACACGCCGACCAAGACGTACGGCGTTGGTGCCGGGCGTGCTGCGGATCTGCGCTATATCGAGAAGTGTGCTCGGAAAATCGCTGAAGTTGCGCAGAGCGATAAGATCGTGGTTGAAAAATCCACTCTGCCAGTACGCACTGCTGAGTCGATTAAGCGCATCCTCGAGTCCAACTCCAAAGGCCGAAAATTCCAAATCCTTTCGAATCCCGAATTCCTAGCTGAGGGCACCGCTGTGGCTGACCTTGAAAACCCAGACCGAGTGTTAATCGGTGGTGATCAGACACCCGATGGCCTCGCCGCGATTCAAACTTTGGTCGATGTGTATGCGCAATGGGTGCCGGCTGAGAATATTTTGACCACCAACGTTTGGTCGTCCGAGCTATCGAAGCTTACCGCCAATGCTTTCCTCGCGCAGCGTATCTCATCGATTAATGCAGTTTCAGCGCTTTGCGAAGCGACTGGTGCCAATGTTGATGAAGTCGCACACGCGATCGGTACCGATAGCCGTATCGGTCCAAAATTCCTCAAGTCCTCCGTCGGGTTTGGTGGCTCTTGCTTCCAGAAGGACATTCTTAACTTAGTTTACCTGTGTGATCATTTTGGTATCCCCGAGGCTGCGAGGTATTGGAATGGTGTGATCGAGATGAACGACTTTCAAAAGCACCGGTTTGCACGGCGCATCATCTCTACGATGTTTAACACCGTCTCGGACAAGAAAATTGCAGTGCTCGGTTTCGCTTTCAAGAAGGACACCAACGACACCCGTGAGTCCGCGGCCATCTATATCTGTAAGGATCTGCTCGAGGAACAGGCAAATGTTAGCATTTACGACCCGAAAGTGCCCGAAGCTCAAATCCGTCGCGATTTGGGTGTTGCTGGTGACGACCGCTCTGTGACCGTTTGTGCAGATGCCTACGAAGCGACAAAGGATGCGCATGCCGTGTTAATTCTAACTGAGTGGGATGAGTTCAACGCGCTTGATTTCAAAAAGATCTACGATCACATGAATTTACCGGCCTTCCTGTTCGATGGTCGTAACCTGCTCGATCTAGAAGCGCTTCGCCAAATCGGCTTTGAGGCGTCCGGGATCGGTCGTGGGGAGGCTTAACCCCTAGTTGTAACAGGTTATTTTCAACAGACGTGGGTGGGCGATGCTGATTCGCGTCTTTTTGTATACATGTAAATTACCAGTTGCCTCAGAGGAAGGAGTCTCTTTCACTGAAACCTTACTAATTTTATTCAACTACTAAAGTATTATCATGATAGTTAAACCGCGGATCCGAG
>CAZIMR010000208.1:0-3459 GCA_964540215.1 uncultured Puniceicoccaceae bacterium | reverse complement strand
AATATCGGTCGTACTTTCTACGGAAACCCGACAGGCACGAATGTAAACACCCTCCCCGCCACGGCCGAGATCTACTTCGAAGGTGGCCCCGAAGCTAGACTAGCAATAGACAGCCTTACAGTCGGACCCATCGCTGGCGATGTCACGCTGACTTGGAGTGGCCCAGAAGGTGGCACCTATCTCATCGAGCGCAGTGCCGACCTTGAAGAATGGAAGATGCTAACCGACACGGCAGAAAACGAACTGGGCTCACTCGGATCGACCCCCGATTCAGCCCGTGCGCTCGACGAAGTAAAACAATTCTACCGCGCAAGCCTCACCACCATCGAACCTTTTGACGACAATGGCTTTGAATACGAGGCAATCGCTTTCTCAGAATTCACTGCCAGCTTCTCGCCACTCCCACCGCTCGATGAAATCAACAGCATTACTGTCGGCGGTGTCACTGCAACGATCCTCAGCTACGATGCCGCAACTGGAACGCTACAGTTGGACTTCGATGAGGACACACTCACACCTGGCTCATCTCACACCGCAGAACTAAACTACACACCTTCAGGTGGATCCGCTGCTGTAGCCAGCTCGACGAATACCCATAATGCGGCTCCACTACGTAATATACTCTTAGTAATTCTAGATGACTGGGCCATCGATTCCAGTCCGGTCGATAACAATGCAACTTTAAACCCAGGCACCACATTTGCGCCGATGCCAACCCTGGAAGCACTCGCCGACCGCGGTCTCCGATTCACTAATGCATACGCACAATCCGTCTGCTCACCCACACGTGCCACCATCATTACCGGTCGCTACGGCTTTCGTCACGGTGTAGGCGATCCGACGACTCCGGCGCTCCCTGCTAGTGAGCTCGCACTCCCTGAAATTTTCACAGCGGAAGCCTCTCCTTATAAACTCGCCACCTTCGGAAAATGGCACCTTGGCGGTGGCAACACCGGCCCTGAAGTTTTAGGTGGTTGGACCCATTTTGCAGGCATACTTGGAGGCGGTGTCACGAATTATACCGACTGGAGTAAAACGGTAAGCACCGCGACTATCCCAAATAACACTATCAATAATTTCGCGACGTATAGCACAACCGACCAGGTCAACGAAGCAGTCTCCTTCATCAACAGCAATCCAAACGATCCGTGGTTTATCTGGTTGGCCTTTAACGCCCCTCACACACCTTTCCATAACCCACCAAGTAATCTTCACGATTACCCAATCTATGCCACTGACGTCGATGGAAATGTTGCAGGCACAGATCGTCGCGGTGCTTACGAAGCTGCCCTACAAGCACTCGACACCGAACTCGGACGCCTGTTCGCCACTGTCGACCTCGACAACACCAACATTATTCTCATCGGCGACAACGGCACACCTGGTGCCGTCGTCCAAGCCCCATACAGCACCGACCACGCCAAAGGCTCACTCTACGAAGGTGGTGTCCACGTGCCGCTCATTATGGCCGGCCCTGATGTCACTCGCACTGGCCTCAGCAACAAACTCGTGCACTGCGTAGACCTCTTCTCGACCATTCTTGAGCTCGCAGATATCGACGTAGCCAGTGCCACTGCAGCCGTTGACACCATCGATTCCGAGAGTCTAATCCCTATTCTTAATGGGCAAGATTCCGTGGAACGTTGCGTCGTCTCCGAGCGCTTTAACAGTGCCCCGAATAACAATGGCCGCTCCATCCGCTCTGACGATTATCCTGACTATAGGCTCATCATTTTCGGCGACCCAACAGACCCAAGCGACACCTCAACTTATGAGATGTATCATGTAGTCGACGATGTGAACCAACAAGTTCCACTCACCATCCCCGCAGTGCTCGGCGATGCACATTATTACGCTTATAATGCACTCATTGCGAAGGACGTCGACCTCGGTCCAACTGCAGTCGTCGTCTCAGGCGACACTCTCTACCTACATCTCGAAGAAACCACGGGTCCATCCAGCGCTCCTCAAAACCAGAATGTCGATCCGACTTCCATCGCTGTAAATGGAGTCGCAGCGACCTATATTGATCGCGTCGATCAAACCGATACCGACAATCGCTATTGGGTAAAATGCACACTTCCAGATACGACCAGCGCTCCCTATACGACTGCAACCGTTACTTTTTCAAACGTTCCGGCCGGCGATGCGACCCGAGTCTTTGTTACCACAGAGATCTTCGTTGCACCTCAATAGACATCGAACACAGTTACTTCGTCTCTCTGCAATGTCGACACCCCTCAATAAAACCACCCGTTTAATTGTATCCATAATTACGATAATTTTTGTATCAGCTACAAGTGCAGGTAGCCTAGGAATCTCGCTCCAGCACACTGTAATAGGCAAGCCGCTCATCCTCGATTCTCTGCGTTATGAAACATCAGCCAGGGAGACCTTTTCAATTTCTCGGCTCAGCTATCTACTCAGTGATTTCGAACTACAGAGCATCGCAGGTGATTGGCTAATACTGCCAAACTCGATCCAATGGATCGACGCGAAAAAACACCGCACACAAATACTGCTGGATTCAATTCCCGAAGGAGACTTTAAGGCGATACGGTTTAATCTCGGATTGAGCGAAGTAGTTAACCACAGCGACCCGAATCTTTATGCCGCCAAGCATCCGCTCAATCCGAGCCTCAACAATCTGCATTGGAACTGGCAGACCGGCTACATCTTCCTCGCTCTCGAAGGTGCCTACCGCCAGCCCAACGGTCAACTTTCCGGCTACGTCTATCACTTCGCTAATGATCCGCAGCGCACCACGATCACCCTCACACTGGCAAAGAATATAACCGCCAATGCCGCACTCGATATTGATTTTGATATCGCCGCGTTGCTCAATGCGCCAGCGCCCATCTCTTTTTCAAAAGACGGAGCTTCAACGCATTCTCGTGAAGGTGACCCGATTCCACTGGCCTTAAAAAGAAATCTCCCCGGGGCCTTTCAAATCAAGCGTATCCGCACCGCAGCTCCAATAGAACCCGACGCACGCCCTCGGCCCATTGATCTGCCGACGGCACCGACTCCCTACCCCTTCAAACTGAGCAGTCGCCTCCCCATTCCATCACTACCACTCGACAATCCGCTCATCGTCGAACGTATCGAACTGGGCCGGCGACTTTTTCACGATCCACAACTCTCGATTGATAACACCATTGCTTGCGTCTCCTGCCATCAGGAAGATCACGCACTCTCGGATCCAGCCCCAACCAGTGCGGGTGTGAACGGCCAGTTCAGTCGTCGCCACTCCATGCCGCTATTTAACCTGGCATGGAAAGACTCCTTCTTCTGGGATGGCCGCGCGCACTCTCTGCGCGAGCAAGTCTTAATTCCGATCGAAGATCCCAGAGAGATGGGCGAGTCTCTAGACCATGTTATCGAAAAACTCACTGCGGACGCTGATTACCCCACACTCTTTAGCAATGCCTTCGGCTCCGGTTCAATCACTCCACAGAC
>CAZIMR010000207.1:0-3508 GCA_964540215.1 uncultured Puniceicoccaceae bacterium | reverse complement strand
ACAGTTGAGCCGTCAGCGCGGCTTGCGTGGGCGCTTTTTGGTGGATGATGATCTGAGTCGCGCTTGGCATGCAGGTGGCACCACTTTCCGCTGCCGACTGCGGGCATTGACGACCGGCGTCGACGCATTTCCGTCGTTGCATATTCAGACGTTTGACCCCGCGACTGGTACGTATGTGATGTTTGTGACAGAGCCGATAGCATTGAGCGTGGCGCCGCAGGAGGATGGGCAAAAATTTATCAACCTGACTTCATATAAAGGCACGGGGGTCACTTTAAGTAATCAGTCAGAAGGGATCTGGCATAATCGGAAAGCAAATAGGATGAATGATCTAATCAATACTATCGTGGTGGGCTTGGCCTCATGGTTCTGGCTGTGGCTGTTACTCGGGTTCGCTGGCTTCCTGTTGCTGCTGCCGATCGTGCGTGAGTGTCGTCGCCGAGCGCTGGATGGGGAGTATCGTGCTCGTATGGAGGCGTATGCGGCATTTCGAAAATTGCCGGAAAGTGACCCTGCTAAGTGGTCTGCTTTTTTAGAGTTTTTGGCTGTTAGCTTTGGCGCTCAAGGTAAGGCATGGACGGTGCGTGATTCCGAAGAGGCATTGCCAGCGATTGGTGTGTCCAACGAGGATGTTGAATCGATCCTCGCGCTTCATCGAGGCGCAGATGAGGAGGCCTACAGCGTGCAGCGTCCGGTTGCTCAGTTGGGCGCGCTCAATAGAGTGGGTAAGCGTATTCTTGGTTTGCTGGGAAAGACCGCCTTACTGCTATTATTGGGAATGAGCAGCTTACCACAAATGGCGAAAGCATCGGATTGGTCGGCAGCGGAGCAATTGTTTGATCTAGCACTGGCTGCGCAACCAGGGAGCGATGCGGCTGCGGCATTGTATGCGGAGTCTGCGCTCAAATTTCAAGCCACAGCCGAGGTGGGTGAACGACCCGGCATGGCATGGTATAATGCGGGCAACGCATGGTTTAAAACCGGTGCGTTGGGGCGTTCCATTGTGGCCTATCGTCAGGCACGACTCTATCGGCCCTTTGATTCGATGCTGGTTGAGAATTTGAATGCGGCGCGGGCACTGGCTCTCAATGACGTGCCTGATCATTCGACTTGGCGGCTTCCAACGCTCTGGTTGAAGGCGATAGTACTGATCCTGTGTGCAATATTGGCAGCAGCGATACTGCTGCAGCTTCGCTACCAAAGGCGTGAGTGGTCGATCACCTGTTTGGTTGTATGCGTTCTTTGTGGTCTGACATCGGCACTCTGGTATTGGTCCGCGCAACTTTCTGGTCGTCAAGGTGTGGTCATTGTTGAATCCGTCTTAGCACGTAAAGGACCCAACTATGCATACGCTTCGGCGTTTCACGAGCCGCTACATGATGGGGTTGAATTGACCGTGCAGGAAACACGCAAGGAGTGGGGACTGGTATCACTCGCTGATGGCCGAGAGTGCTGGGTGCCGTTGAGCCAAGTACAGCTAATCGACTGAAGCTTTGTGGCGCTGTGGCCGTTCAGCTTAAGTTATAAACGCCTGCTGGAATCGCTCTAACCCGGGGTGAAGTAACACTGCGCAAACCTGCCAGCCGAATGACATTCGATGCGGAGCTAAAAACAGCGTTGGCACACTTTGATCAGGTCTGCGTTGTGCAGCGGGGCTAACTGTTGCCAGCTCTTTTAAGCGCTGTGAATGGCGCTGCCATCGACAGCCAGTGCGGCCTCTTTGATCGCTTCGCTTACAGTCGGGTGGGCGTGAACTGTACGGGCCAAGTCTTCGGCGCTGCCGCCATATTCCATGTGAGCAACCGCGGAAGCGATTTGCTCAGAAGCGCCTTTGCCGATCAATTGAATGCCAAGAATGCGGTCGGTCTTTGCGTCGGCGATGACTTTAGCGAAGCCGTCGGTGGCATCAGTCGCGATAGCCCGACCATTCCCTGCGAAATTGAATTTCCCAACTTTAGTTGTGTAGCCCTGCGCCTTTGCTTCAGCATCCCCGAGGCCGACGCTGGCGATTTCAGGATCAGTGTAGATTACATTCGGGATCACCTCGTAATTGACGTGGCCCGCTTGCCCAGCGATGCACTCAACACAGGCGACCGCTTCTTCCTCCGCCTTGTGGGCTAGCATCGGCCCTGGGATCACATCGCCAATGGCATAGACGCCAGTGGCGGAACTTTGGTAATGCGCGTCGACGAGAATGCGCCCTTTGTCGTCGGTGGTGACACCGGCCGTCTCGAGGCCGAGACTATCGGTGAAGGGCTTGCGGCCGACAGCAACGAGCACCTTGTCTACTTCGAACTCGATCTCTTTGCCTGCTTTCTCAGCAGTCAGGATGTGCTTACCGTCGGACTTCTTGATACCCGTAACCTTGGTCTTTAAATGGAAATTGAGGCCTTGTTTTTTAAATAAACGTTCAGCCATTTTAGAAACGTCTTTATCGAACGTAGGTGCAATGACTGGAAGAAATTCAATCACGTTGACCTCTGCGCCGAGTCGCGCCCAGACGGAGCCAAGTTCGAGGCCAATGGCGCCTGCACCAACCACTGCGAGCCGTTTAGGGACCTTATCGAAGGCAATGGCTTCGGTGCTGCTGACGACTGTTTCGCCATCATATTTGAGGAAAGGCAGCTCGATCGAAGCAGAACCTGTTGCGATGATGATGTGCTTGCCGTTGAGAATGGTGTCTTCGCCTGTGGCCCGCACGCGCACTTTGCTGGCGCCTTCCAAGGTACCAAGGCCAGTAAAGACCTTGATCTGGTTGGTCTTCATCAAGTGCTGAATACCGCCGCAAAGCTGGGCGACGGTTTTGTCTTTCTTGGCCATTAATTGCTCGATGCTAATCGAGAGATTAGTCAAATCGATGCCGTGTGCTGCGGCGCCATGACCAACGAAGTGGAACATCTCGCTCGAGTGTAAGAGGGCTTTACTCGGAATACAACCGACGTTGAGGCAGGTGCCACCAAGCGTCTTGCTTTTCTCGACGAGTGCGGTTTTGAGGCCGAGTTGTGCGCCACGAATGGCTGCGACGTAGCCGCCAGGGCCAGAACCGACAATGACGAGATCGAAGTTATTTTCAGACATGATAATTGTAGTCGGCAGTGTTGGCCGTGCTGAATTGGAACAGCGCAGTTCGTCTGCGCAGCGTGATAAGGTGTAAGGTTAGAGCTGTTAAGGGTGATTCGACCTAGTTTGGTACATTCTACTTTTTGAACTCGAGCAAGAACAGCTATATGCCAAACAGTAAGCGGCTTGGATCTTCGATCGCGTCCTTGATTTTATTGAGGAAGGTAACTGCTTCTTTACCATCAATGAGGCGATGGTCATAACTGAGTGCGAGATACATCATCGGGCGAATTACGATTTCGCCATTCACGACGACTGCGCGATCAGTGATGTTATGTAGGCCGAGGATCGCCGGCTGAGGGTAGTTAATAATCGGCGTACTCAGCATCGAGCCGTAAATGCCACCATTGGAGATGGTGAAAACGCCGCCTTCAAGATCGCTCATTTG
>CAZIMR010000206.1:0-3509 GCA_964540215.1 uncultured Puniceicoccaceae bacterium | reverse complement strand
ATGTTGATGTAAATGAGGGCGAGTCGCCCTCACTCCTTAGAATTACCATTCCCCGACAGTGACAATGAACCTAAAAAAACCGCACACCCAAAAAGGAACGTGCGGTTTAGAAAATAATCTGAGGGGAACAACTATTTTGCTAATATACCTTTGATGTGCTCCACATAAGCCTCAGGTCCGCCACGCTGGTAACCGGTTTTCTCGATCAGCTCGCCATCCGGCGACAACAGCAAAATTGTCGGAAAGCCGCGAACGCCGTACTGCTTCGCCAGCGCTTGATTTTGAGCCTTCAACTGCGCGGACTGTCCTTTACCCCGCGGAAAATCGAGCTCAACCAGCACTAACTCAGCCGCGGCATAGTGTTTAAATGCGGCTTCACCAAACACCTCTTTATCCAGTTTGATACACCACCCGCACCAGTCAGAGCCGGTAAAATCAAGCAGCATCGGCTTGTTTTCTGCCTTCGCTTTAACTTGAGCCGCTTCGAAATCAGTCATCCATCCGTCACCCGCAGCTGAGGCCGACGCCGCCAGACCGAGAACAACGACACAGAATAATGAGAGTGTTTTTTGAAATTTCATAGTATTAATTTTGATTGGTTGGACTCAATAGATACCAGCACTCGGTCTTTTATTCCAGCGCTTATTCAAAATTTAGCAGGTCTAATCCAGCCGAACGATTTAACGGAACAGAAATTGCTATTGATGAATCTTAGATCTTTTATACCAATTACACTATGAACTTCATCCTACTCATTCTCATTCCTATTGCCATCGGCCTGTGGGCTCAAATGAAAGTCAAAAGCGCTTACGGTAAATATGTGCAAGTGCCCTCGCGTGGACGCATCACCGGCCGCGAAGCGGCCCAAGCGGTGATGGAAAGTGCGGGCATCTACGACGTCGAGATCGTCGAATGCCACGGCACGCTGACCGATCACTACGATCCGACCAATAAGCGCCTCGCTCTGAGCCAGGACAACTATCGCGGCTCCAGCCTCGCCGCGCTCGGCGTCGCTGCCCACGAAGCCGGCCACGCGATCCAGCACCAGCAAGCCTATGCGCCGCTCAATTTGCGCATGGCACTGGTGCCAGTCACCAGTATCGCCTCGCAAGCACTGCCCTTCGTTATGCTTGGCGGCTTTATGCTTTTCCACAGCCCGATGCTGATCAACCTCGGCATCGCAATCTATCTGATCCTGACTGTCTTCCAACTCGTTACCCTGCCCGTCGAATTCGACGCCAGTAAACGTGCGAAAGCGCAACTCGTCGGCCTCGGCATCGTCGATCAAGATGAGATGGTCGGAGTCAACAAGACGCTCGATGCCGCCGCCTACACCTACGTCGCCGCGTTTGTCTCGAGCCTCGGTTGGTTACTCTATATGCTCCTCGGCAACCGCGACTAGCCAGCAGTATTCGCGATCCACTCCAAGGGTCGTTTTTGTAGGCCGATCGGTAGGGATGCGCCCAATATTTTACGAATCCGTAATCGTTATGGGATTGAGAATTAATTAGTTACACCTAAGGTACTCTATTTACTAAATGCCTTTAAGAATAAAACTCCTGTGTGTTAGCTTACTATTACTCACGCCAACTGCACATGGCGCTTACAAAGACGATGTTCGCTACACCGAACTCGCCGATGAATTGAACCTGCGAGGCATCAGCATCCCCACAGGCGTAGGGGTTGGCGTAACGCAAGTCGAGGCTAGGGAAGACACGAACAGTACTGGTATTTTTGAGATTAACGAGGGCTACACCCCATCTAGTGCTAACACCGAGTTCAGTGGAAAGACAATTACAGACGTGTCGGATCTAGGCCAAGACCCATCGAACCATGGCACTTGGGTAGGACGAAATTTATACGGCAACACAACTTCGATTTCGCCCGGCATTACCAGTGTCCTAGTCTACGAAACGTATGACTTCATCAATAGCGGCTGGTATGCTGGAACACCTCCAATTGAAGTGAACCCTCTCCAAAATCATAGTTGGACCATCTGGTCCGAGACAGCTGATTTAAGCCGACGAATGGACTACGCCGCGAGTCGGGATGAGTTCCTGCCAATTGCTGGACTCTACAATTCAGACTTTGGCACTCAAGCCAACCCCTCAGATATAGCTGATACCTACGGAAGTATTTACAACGGCATCACAGTGGGTGTGAGTGACGGCACGCATCGCTATGGCACGACCACATATGATGGAGCTGGCCGTGTTAAACCTGAAATAGTCGCGCCTGGGCGGATTCCAGGACTATCCTCAACTTTACAATATACGAGTTTTGCGACTCCGATGGTCACTTCGGCTGCGGCCTTTCTGATTGACGGAGCTGGGAACAATGACGCCGCGAAACATCCGACCACACTCAAAGCAATCCTACTTGCGGGTGCCGATAAAAGCCCATTCACAAGCTGGGACCAAACCACGACTCGCCCAATCGACGACATCTACGGCGCGGGTCAGGTAGACATCTACGAAAGCTATTTCATCCAGCAAGCAGGACAACAGGCCGTGAATAGCACCATTACTGAGCAGGGCTGGAATCTAACCACCCTGGCAAGGCGCGGCAGCAACGACTACAACATAAGCGTCCCTGTTGGCTTTAAACTTCGGAATTTATCGGCGCTAGTTACATGGAACCGAACAGTCAGATCCAACTTTTCCTCCAGTCTCTTAGCCAATATCTCACTCACGCTTACAGATAGTAGTACCACGATCCAATTCAGCAATAGTTCCGTCGATAACATCGAACATATCTGGCGGGACAGCTCTAATCCACTCTTAGCGGGAAGTTATACTCTCACGGTAGCACATCCGGCTAACTCCACAGTTGAGTACGCATTAGCATGGCGCAGCGAGCTCTACCAAGACTACACAGACTGGGCGACTACATCATTTACCGCCACGCCCATAAATGAGCGTGATGCGAGCGACGATCCCGATGGCGATGGCATCGAGAATTTACTCGAACAAGCCTTTGGTGGGAACCCGGAGCTCAACGGCATTAGCATCCTCCCACTCAGCGAAACGATTGAAGACAACGGTCAGAGCTACTTACAGATCAGCTACCGTAAGCCGGACTTCAACAATGGCCTCACTTACACCGTCGAAACCGTCACTGATTTAGATGGAACATGGAGCAGTCAGAGTAGCGAAGTCGAGCTGGTCAGTATCGCCACTGAATCCGGCGGCTTTGATCGCTACACCTATCGATTAGTCGATCCGATTACAGCGACCCACAAAGCCTTCCTACGCGTCGAGATTTCCGAAACGCCATAGGAATCCGATAAAGGCTTGACCCGTGCATCAGCTGCGCCATTTTTCGTTTTTTCTGAGTCGGGCCGTAGCGCAGTCTGGTAGCGCACTTCGCTGGGGGTGAAGGGGTCGCAGGTTCAAATCCTGTCGGCCCGACCATTTAAAAACGTCAACTTGTTGGCGTTTTTTTGTGGGCGCTGGCCGCCAGCGGTTTGGACCTGCGAACCAGCAGGTTTAACGAAGCATTCCAGCAAC
>CAZIMR010000205.1:0-3516 GCA_964540215.1 uncultured Puniceicoccaceae bacterium | reverse complement strand
ATGAAAATGTGGTCGCGCTGCGTATTGTCGAGAGTCTCGATGCGATGACAGCTGACTGGGCGCGTGTCCCGTACGAAGTACTGCGTAAGGTCTCGAGCCGTATCATCAATGAGGTATCTGGTTGCAATCGTGTGGTCCTCGACATCAGTTCGAAGCCACCGAGCACGATAGAGTGGGAGTAGCCGCAGGATTTTCTTACTCGTCTCAGTTTCGAACAAATTCTGTTTAGCTAGGTCTGAAATTTATAAGTATGAAGTTATTCTACTCAATTTGTTTAATCGCTCTCGCCGCTCCGCTTTTTGCTGGGGGGCCGAAGGTGAGTGCCATAATTGAACGTGCCCGCGCTACGGTTGGCACTGAGGCGGCGTTGGATAATTTAGTCACTTTGCAGATGAGTGGCTGGATCGAGCCGGCGGAGTCTAAAATGCCAAGTGCCACCATTCTGATCATTTCGCGTAAGCCCTGTTCGCAGCGCTTAGTGGTGACAGTCGATGATTTGGTCGAAACGACGATTCTGGAGGGCGACACGGGTTGCATTATTCGCTCGAATTTAAGAGATGAGGATAAGCGCGCTCAAATCCGCACGATGACGGATGAAGAAGTTAAGCGTGTCGCCTTCAGCACCCGTCAGTTTTTCAATTTCTATGGTGCCGATTTTAAGCGTGGCGAACGGATCGAATATCTGGGGATTGAGCAACGCCGTGGCGTGCGTTGTCATAAGCTGTTGTATTCCTACCCAGGCGGCATTTCCACCACACGCTATTTTGCCATTAATGATGACATGCTCGTCTCAACAATCACGGATAAAGGAGTGGAGAGTGTTGAAGTCGGCGAACAGATTGTTGCAGGCATTCGATTTCCTAAACGTGTCGAGTATTATCAAGATCAGAAAATGCTACATTCGATGGTGGTTCACGAGGTTGAAGTGAACAAGCCATTGAAGCGTGGGATTTTCACTATCCCGACCGGTCAAAAGACTAAGTAAGCATGGCTCTTCTAGCCGCAGACGTTAACAGTTCTCTTATAATTTATTATGCAAACACTCGAATTTTCAGATTCGCCCAAATTTTTTAATGTCCTGCGCCGGTTCTGCAAAAATGCCACTGTGTCGGGAGATGTTTCTGAGGTGGTGACTGCCGTGTTGGCCGACGTGAAGGCGCGCGGGGACAAGGCGGTGCTCGACTACACGCAGAAGTTTGATGGCGCTCACTTGAGTGGCCAAGCAATGCGCGTTGATCCCGCTGAGATGAAAGCGGCATTAAAGAGCCTGTCAGCTTCCGATCGTAAAGCGATTCGCGAGTCCATTGCGCTGGTTAAGGCATTCCACAGAAAGACCCTACCCAAAAATTGGAAGGCGAAGAACGCGCAAGGTGGTATCGTCGGCGAACGCTTCTATCCGATTCAACGGGTTGGGCTTTATGTGCCTGGTGGCAATGTACCGTTGGTTTCGACTGTCATTATGACGGCGGTACTGGCAAAGCTGGTAAAGAATCCCGAGATCTGCGTCTGCACGCCGCCGGCTGCGGATGGTTCGATTGCACCAGGTATGCTGGCCGCGCTTTCGATGGTAGGCATTGACGAAGTGTATAAAGTTGGTGGCGTGCAAGCCGTGGGTGCGATGGCTTACGGCACCGCAACTGTTCCTGCGGTGGACAAAATCTTTGGCCCTGGCAATGCCTTTGTGATGGAAGCAAAGCGTCAAGTGCTGGGCACAGTCGGAATCGATCTGCTGCCTGGGCCGAGTGAAGTGATGGTTATTACTGATGCCGGAGCGAACCCACACCATGTTGCCGCGGACTTAATCGCACAGGCCGAACACGGTAGTGGTAAGGAAATTATTTATCTGGCAACGACCAGCAAGGCGTTGCTGAGCAAGATAGAGAAATCACTCGCCAAGCAATTACCCGAGCGCAGCCACGCCGCAAAATGTGAAAAGGTCTTGAAGAGCCGCTTCCTCGCGGTGACTTGTAAGAACCTCGATCAAGCGGCACTGGTCTCAAACTATATTGCACCGGAGCACTTGGAGCTACAGATTGCTGATAAGTCGATCGATGCGTTGACGAAAAAGATCACCACTGCGGGCGCAATCCTGCAGGGCTATATGACGCCGACCGTATTGGGTGATTTCACCGCTGGGCCGAGCCATACATTGCCGACTGGCCGTGCAGGACGTTTCTTCAGTGGTTTGCAAGCGACCGACTTTATTCGGCGCTCTAGTATTCTTCGCTACGATGCCAAGAGCCTTGCGAATGCGGCTCCAGTGGTGGAAACCTTTGCGCGTTTGGAAAAACTCGATGGCCACGGGCGCTCGCTAACAATTCGACTCTAAGCAGCACGCTGCATTCCTTCTTTAGCCAGGAAGTCATTGTGCTGCTCGATTTTCAGATTCAGCGGGTGCAGCCGAAGAAGAGGTCGGCAATCAACCGAGGGCCACTTGTCTCTGAATTTCATCGGCGTTGCCACCCAGGGCGATGAGAATCGCGATAAAAGTAGGAATTATCAGTTTTCTGAACATTTTGGATTTACCTCTGGCGGGTGAAGTAGTCTTTATAGAGTGGTAGCTATGATTAGATAGAAGGCAAATCGCTGGTTATCTGTCAAAGTTGATTAAGGAGCGGTTTTCCGGAGGCGGGGAGTTGCGCGTTCGTCTTCTGCTAATTTGATATATGCCTATGAAGAAAAAATTTAATGCCAATACGCGTGCCTTGGCGCATGTTCAAGAATTACATGCCTATGTGCCAGGTGAGCAACCGCAGGGCGAGGGCTGGGTCAAACTCAACACCAATGAGAATCCGTACCCACCGTCACCAAGGGTCGCCGAGGCGGCGAGCGCTGAGGTGGCGCAACTGCGTCGCTACCCGGAACCAGTCAGCCGGCAACTCCGCAGTGTGATAGGTGAGCGGTTTGGCCTGACTGCACAAAACGTCATTATCGGGAATGGCTCTGACAATATTTTAGATCTAATTACGCGCTGCTATGTTACCGCGAAGGGGGCGGGGCATACTGTGCCGAGTTACTCGCTTTATCCTGTGGTAGCTGGGATGTCGGGCAAAGGCATGATTGATGTGCCGTTTACTCAATCGATGGAGCTGGATGTGGACGCGATTGCTGCCGCCAATGCGCCAGTCTTTTTCCTCACTTCGCCGAATGCACCGACTGGTGTCGCGTTTCCGTTGACTGCCATCGAGGCGGTGCTGCAACGAATCGACGGGATATTAGTAGTGGACGAGGCGTATGTAGATTTCGGTGGCGAGTCTGCGGTCGCGCTGCTGCAGGATTATGAGAACCTAGTCGTGGTGCGCACGTTCTCGAAGTCGTACGCCCTCGCTGGTATGCGAGTCGGGTTTGGTCTGGCGAGCGCAGGTATCATCGGGATGTTGGATCGAGTGCGGGATGCCTACAATGTCGACCGAGTGGCGCAAGCCGCGGCGCAGGCTGCGTTTGAAGATATTGAATATTTTGAGTCGCAGAAACAGAAGGTGATCGCAAGTCGTGCGTCGACGCTGGCTCAGCTCG
>CAZIMR010000204.1:0-3533 GCA_964540215.1 uncultured Puniceicoccaceae bacterium | reverse complement strand
CGTAGTCGCCATGCCTCTGATCAGTCGTACCGTTGGCTCGACCTGCTTCGGTTGCCACCACCCCAGGGACGTGCCGAAAAAACTCCTGAACGCCCCATAAGCAGCCACCCGCAAAATAAAGCTCTTCAGTGTATGGTCTCATATAAGCAGGCAATTGGATCTCTTAATTAATAAGCTCAACTACCAGAAGCGCTCTGGCCGTGGCGCATGTCACTCATTATATACCATAAAGAAGTGTGATACTTGGATTAAACAAACTGTTTGCTCAGGTCACTGCAGTCAATCCAACGATGCTGCCTCCACTGCCGAATTAACATCAGACGTTTTGGTGTGTCAGAGTTACTGCTGGCCAGCGCCAACTGAACTAGGTGCGCAGCCCATGATCTTACGAAACACTCGTGAGAAATGCAGCGGATCTTCGTAACCGAGCTCACGCCCGACCGCGCCAACTTGAAGTTGGCCGTCGCGCAGCAACAGCCACGCGGCGCTCATCTTGCGGTGCAAGAGTACTTGATACGGCGAATCACCATGATATTTTTTAAAGATCCGACAGAGGTATTCACTGCTATAACCAGAGCGGTGGGCCAGATCCGATAGCGCATGCAAGTTCCTATATTCACGTAGTAGTATCTCCATCGCTAAATCATAAACCACCCGCGAAGCCGATTTCTCGCCACTAGCCGAGCCTTGATGCCGGGCAATCATCGCTAGCAACACTGCTTCTAGCCCATCCACTACCTGCCCCGTCTGCGCATCACTGTGCTGACCTTCGTCGACAATCTTATCCAACACCCCAACCAGCGACGCCACCTCACCCAACTGCAGCATGCCTCCAGGTCGAAGCCCAACGGCATGCCACGCTTGCGGGAAACTGCCCCCCCCGCGCACAAAAAAATACTTACGAAATGGCCGCTCGGCTTCATTGCCGAAATGCTGCACCACGCCGGGCCCATGGGTAAATACCGATCCATGCCGCAAGCGCCGTAACTGCCGCCCCTCTCGAAAAAATCCGTGCCCGCCGACGACCACTTCCAAAGTCCAAAAAGGAAAATCGCTTCGTTCAATAAAGTAATCCGGCGTGCACTCCTCATAGCCTGCCATGAACACCTGACCAGCCGCGTCCGCCATTCTTGAAAAGTTTGCATAACGGCCCTGTCGAACTAGCGGCGATAACTCTAAGGGAAATGTTTTCATGTGGATTCTACCAGCAATTAACTGTTCAATAATATCCATATCAAGTCAGGAATATCTCTAACAAGCAAGCGTGATATAGGCTATAATTTAGGCTATGAATAACTATCCCTTCACTTTTCCCAAAATCGGTATTCGCCCAACGATTGATGGTCGCCTCGGTGGCGTGCGTGAATCGCTCGACGAGATCACCATGAATATGGCTAAGCGCGTGGCAGCGCTCTACAGCAAAGAGCTTCGCAATCCAGACGGCAGCCCAGTCGAGTGCGTGATCGCGGATAGCAACATTGGCGGCGTGCGCGAAGCAGCTGCCTGTGAAACAAAATTCCAACGCGAAGGCGTCGGCTTAAGCCTTACTGTAACTCCTTGTTGGTGCTATGGTTCTGAGACGATGGATATGGATCCACATCGCCCTAAAGCGATCTGGGGCTTTAACGGCACCGAGCGACCTGGCGCTGTTTATCTCGCAGCGGCACTCGCTGGACACACACAAAAAGGCATCCCAGCCTTCGGTATTTATGGCAAAGATGTGCAAGAAGCGGGCGACGAAACAATGCCGGAAGACGTTGTTGAAAAGCTGCTAAATTTCGCGCGTGCTGGGCTGGCAGTTGGCTTCATGCGCGGTAAATCCTATCTTTCGATGGGTGGTACATCGATGGGTATTGCTGGCTCCGTAGTCGACTCGTCCTTCTGGGAGCGCACACTTGGCATGCGTGTCGAAGCGATCGACATGACCGAATTTGTTGGCCGTATGCGCAAAGGAATCTACGACCAAGCTGAATTTGATAAGGCCCTCGCATGGGTCAAAGACAACTGCCCAGAAGGCAAAGATTATAACAGCGCCGATACCCTGCGTAGCCGTGAACAGCTTGACTCTGAGTGGACCGATTCGGTCAAAATGGCACTCATCGCCCGCGACTTGATGGTCGGCAATGACGAGCTCGCTAAACTCGGCTACGGCGAACAAGCGCAAGGCCACAATGCCATCGCCGCAGGCTTCCAAGGCCAACGCCAATGGACTGATCACTTTCCAAACGGTGACTTCATGGAGGCGATCCTCAACACATCCTTTGATTGGAACGGCAAACGCCCGCCTTATATTCTCGCGACTGAGAATGACGCGCTCAACGGCGCTGGCATGCTCTTCGGTCAACTCTTGACCAACAGCGCACAGATCTTTGCTGACCTGCGTACCTACTGGAGCCCCGATGCAGTGGCACGTGTTGCAGACGGCTACAAGCTGGAAGGCGATGGCGCCGACGGCCTGCTCCACTTGATCAACTCTGGCCCTGCGGCACTCGATGGCACCGGCGATCAGACAGATGCCGATGGTAATCCCACGATGAAACCCTTCTGGGAAATCACCGACGAGGAAGCCGATGCCAGTCTCAAAAACACCACATGGCACCCTTCCATTACAGAATACTTTCCAGGTGGCGGCATGAGCACACGCTTCAAGACCAAAGGAGGCATGCAGGCGACCATGATTCGACTCAACCTCGCTGCAGGTCTGGGGCCATGTCTACAAATCGCGGAAGGGTGGACCGTCGAGCTGCCTGAAAACGTGCACGACGCACTGGATGAGCGCACCAACCCAAGCTGGCCGACCACATGGTTCGCACCGCGCCTGACAGGCAAGGGCGCATTCAGCTCGACTTATGAAGTAATGAACAACTGGGGTGCCAATCACTGCGTGATGACTGCCGGCCACGTCGGCAACCTCTACATCACGCTCGCGGCGATGCTACGTATTCCGGTCTACATGCACAATGTGGAGGAAGCGCGCGTGTTCCGCCCAAGTGCTTGGCGCGCGTTTGGCACCGCCGATCTGGAAGGCGCCGACTTCCGCGCCTGTGAGTCGTACGGCCCGCTGTACAAATAAACGTTTTTAATCCAACTCCCGTGTTGCTCAAACAGCACGGGAGTTTTTTATCTAAAATAATCCCTCTCAAGTCTCCCCTCTCAGGTCTCTCTCCCCTCTCATTATGCTCAAAGGAATCTCACCACTGATCTCACCTGAACTACTCGCCACACTCGCAACCATGGGCCACGGCGACGAAATCATTCTGGCCGATGCACACTTTCCTGCGGATTCCTGCAATGACAACGTCATCCGCGCGGATGGTCTAAAGATCCCCGCGGTACTGGAAGCGATCCTACCGTTACTGGAGCTCGACGCCTATGTGCCTGATCCACTGGTGATGATGGCAGCCGTCGAAGGCGACACACTCGATCCGACCGTTGAGAGCACCTACCGCGCTGCGATCGACAAACACGCCGCGGCGGCCCCCGCGATCGCACGCATCGATCGTTTCGAATTTTACGCACGTGCCGAAACTGCC
>CAZIMR010000203.1:0-3555 GCA_964540215.1 uncultured Puniceicoccaceae bacterium | reverse complement strand
CGCTTTCGTCGCAGCGCTGGCAACTGGTATTATGTGGATGGCGTGATGGAGGAGACTTGAGGGCTGAGAGCTGAGGGCTGAGGAAGATTCGCGTGAGGCGTAGCCTTTTGGGCGAGAAAGCTGATCTGGTGCTATTTAAATGCTTGCTGGAGAATGGATTTGCCAAGCCCTATTTGCAGCGATTCCATGATTTTTACGAATAGTCTTAACTTCATGAAATTACCTCTAAAAAGCATCATCGTCGTGGCCATTCTGGTTGGCTTTCTGTCTATTGCTCAAGCGCACGAAAGCCGTCAGCCCACTGGTCTGATTGCTCCCAATAGTGAGTGGAAGTATGATGACGATGGCGAGGTTGACCCAGGATGGGAAACGCCTGAGTTTAATGATGGGACTTGGGGGACTGCAACGTCGCCGCTGGGCTATGGTGAGCGCTATCTTAATAAGCCTCACCTGAAGAAAGGGCAGCTCAACTACTATTTGCGCCATCAATTTACGGTAAAAGATAGCACTGCGATTCCTAGTTTGATTATGCGTGCTCGTTACGACGATGCGTTTGTCGTTTATTTGAATGGAACTGAGTTGACGCGCACGCACCCGTTGGATGGTAGCTCAGTTCGGGATCACGAGGCCAAGGAGTTCGAGACCTTTGCATTGCCGGCGACTGCGCTGCGTAACGGTGTCAATATCTTGGCTGTCAGGCTGGTTAATCGGGAACGAAATAGCTCAGACATCGTGTGGGATGCGAATTTGCTGGCGGGCGATTCGAGCGTGGCGGTTTCGAAGGCATCTGATCCGAAGCCTAGGGCTCAGGCAGCTGCGACGCATAGTATTGTTCGCGGGCCTTATTTGCAAAATACCACTCAGGAGGAGATCACTGTGCGTTGGCGTACCAACCATCCCACATGTGGTCGTATCGATTACTGGATGCCGGACAGTGAGGAACGTTTTTTCATGCAAGAACCTGTGCCGACGACTGAGCACAGTGTGCGTTTAAATGGCCTAGAATCAGGGAGCACTTACCGTTATAAAATCACGGGCACAGATCCGAGCTATGAATTTCGGACATTACCTTCGGCGCATAAAGCGGTATCGACTCGTATTTGGATTATCGGTGATTCGGGCACTGGGAATAATAATGCGCGTGCGGTTTATAATGCGTATCGCGACTTCACCGCAGATCGGCAGACGGATGTTTGGTTGATGCTAGGAGATAACGCGTATGGTCAAGGCACGGATCAGCAGTTTCAAAATGCAGTGTTTAATATTTATAATCCACTACTGCATTCGACCTGTCTGTGGCCAGCAGTGGGTAACCATGAGACGTATTGGGCGAATCAGGATGATAATCCTTTGACGAATAATCAGGCAGACCCTTATCTCGCGATCTTTGATATGCCTAGTCAAGGCGAGGCGGGCGGTGTGCCTTCGGGCAGCGAGCTCTACTACAGCTTTGATTATGGGCGGACGCACTTCATCTGCTTAGACTCGCAGGTGAGTGACCGTAGCCAAGGGGGCCCGATGCATGATTGGCTCAAGGGAGATCTGGCACAAGTAAGTGATAAGGACTACGACTGGGTGATCGCCTACTGGCATCACTCGCCTTATACGCATGGCACGCATGATTCAGACAAAGAGCAGCAGCATTTCGATATGCGCGAGAACTTCCTGCCAATGCTTGAAGCGCACGGTGTCGACTTGACCTTCGGTGGTCACAGTCATACCTACGAGCGTTCCATTCTGATGCATGGCCATTATGGCACTAGTGATACGTATGATCCTGCGCTACATGCTCTGGATGCAGGCAATGGTCGCCCGGCAGGTGACGGTAGCTATCGTCAAGGAGCGCATCAGAAATGTGGCACGATCCACACGGTTGCTGGTAGTTCGGGCAAGGTAGGTCCCTTTCGGGCTGATCATCTTCCTTTTATGGTCGAGAATCTCTCGCTGCTCGCCTCTGTGGTGGTCGATATCGAGTGGCGCTCTCTGCATGTCACGACGCTGGGTAGTCAGGGGGAAATACTGGACACCTACACTTTGTTGAAGGACTGAGCTTGAATGGTGTGGAGTATTTATATTTTGCGCTGCGCTGACGGCACGCTCTACACGGGTGTGGCGACGGATGTGGCGCGGCGCTTGGGCGAGCATCAAGCGCAGGGACCGAAGGCGGCGAAATATGTGCGTGGCCGTGCGCCGTTGGAATTAGTGCATACACGTGAGGTTGGAACACGCTCGGAGGCGTTGAAAGAGGAGTGGCGGATCAAGCAACTCAGCCGTGCGCAGAAGGAGGCTCTGCTGTTGGTTTAGGGGTTATCTAGCCGCTACTTTGGTGTCATTCGATTTCTGCGAATAGTGAATCTAATGACTAACAAGACTACGCTTTTTAACTAGGCAATAAATAGTTAGTAATGGCGTCTTTAATGCCGTAGGCGTATCGTCAGTGAGCGCTTACGGCGGAGAAATTAAAGCGACTATTAAACAGCTAAAGGCATTTTTCTGGCACGCCTCTACCAAGGTGAGTCGTCTGATGCTGATGGGCACAAAAAATCCCTAAGGCATTATGCATTAGGGATTTCTAAATGGTACACCCGGAGGGACTTGAACCCCCAACCTCCTGATTCGTAGTCAGGCGCTCTATCCAATTGAGCTACGGGTGCTTGTTGGGAAGCGGGGATAAAGACAAAGTGGGTGGATGAGATCAAGCAGAACTTTGCAAAATATTAACTTTTTTTGAAGTCGCCTCGCACTATCCTTGGAAGCGCACGTAATAGACCATGACTGCGGCTAGGGTGCCGAGTCCTAGGATGCTCCACCAGAGCGGTTTAGCGAGAGCAGGTTTACGATTGATGAGGACAATGACGCCCCCTAGTGCGAGCCAGATCACCATCTTTACGATGAGCCAAGGTGCTGTAAAGTTGTGGCCAAGCTTGGAAATCATACCAAATCCAGCGACCAGGATGAGCAGCAGGCCGATGCCACTGGTAATTGAGCCGAGTTTACGAACGGCTGCATTGTCGCTGTTAGCGAGGCTGCGAGCGAGCAAGGCTCCGTAGCCCATGAAGAGCATGATGATTCCGGCAACGTGAAGGATTTGGTAAATGTATACAGGCATAACCAGCACCTTTGTGAAGTTCGTAAAAAAAGCAAGCCCGACACTCAGTTGAGAGTCGGGCTGGTGTCAATCTGCTAGGCTGTTGCGCTAGACTGCCTTGGGTATTTCGGCAGGAATATCAATGACGCGTGTATTCTTGCGTTTGACCTTCTGTAGGCGAGAGCGCCGCCGGAGCATTCGGTCGAGCTTGTTGACCATCTCGTCGATTGACTTATACAGATCGTCGGTCTCGGCATGGGCATTATGGTCGTTGCCTCGCACTTCGAGGTGCCCTTTGGCAATAAATTCGTTCTGGTGTGTGCTTTGATGGGCGTCGTATTCAAGTTCCACACGCATGCGGACAATATGATCTTCGTGCTCGAAGAGTTTTTCTATTTTTGCTTCGACCACATTTCGAATCGCATCGGTGAGATCCATATTTAGGCCGGAGATGATGACATCATGTT
>CAZIMR010000202.1:0-3556 GCA_964540215.1 uncultured Puniceicoccaceae bacterium | reverse complement strand
AAATCGCGAACGTGCCCTTCCAAAATCACCAAATCATGCCAACTTGGGGGTGTATAAGGTGTTGCAACCTTCTGCATACGCGCAGGGTCGACAACGATCGCTGGGCCACCATGACCAAGGCATGCCTTAGCGTAAGGGTCCAGCACCGCAAAATCCGGATCAAAGTGTGACGTGCCTTGATGGTTATCGCCGAGCACACGAAAGGAATAATAACTACCAATTAAGCTCTCATCGAAAATGACTTCCCAAGTGACACCATCGACGCAGTGCATCGAAACAAATTTCACATCCGACTCGTCCGCCTTTTGCCCATATGCCAGCTGCACTCCACTCGCGCGTGGCGCGAATAGGCGGAAAGTGGTTCGACCCTCTTCGACAATTGCCCCCAGAGGTAACTCTGTAGAGGACGCGATTAAAAATTGCGTGTGTGGCAGCTCATGAGTTTCCACATGTTTGGCGTCCCGCCAAAGGATCTTCTCATTGCCCTTCGGCGTATAGCCCTTGGGCGTGTGAAAGCGAAAAATATGCTGACCGGTTTGCTCGGGATGAAACTCAAAATTAGTCACACCGTCGGGACTGCGCACGAAATTAGGCGCACTGTCGGGCACGTCGAGCCAGTCACCCGCTGCGGTGACGAATTTGAATTTAAAAGACTTCCCATGGGGAATACTCTGCAGTGGTACGTTCACCTCATAGGACGCACCTGCTTCATCACTCAGCGGCGTAAGTTCCCACTCCGGCTTACCAATTGCCTCACCCCATCCGTTAAAATCGCCTGCTAAATAGAGACGAACCGTTCGATCCGACAACTGCGGATAGCGCTTAGACTGCATCGCAAACACCCAGTCCTGTTTTCTGCGATAGTAGCGACAATAGCGCCCAGTTTCTTCAGGGCTCAGGGGCTCTAATGTACCAGGATTTATGTCTGATGGCTCCAAAAACAGAGGAGGCAATGTCGTTGTGCCAGACCAATCTGAAGCTAAAATCACCAATCCCGAATCATCTGAGATCCAGAAAGCATGTGAGATGTGTTTGACTGTTTTTGCCATAAAATGGGATTCATCATTCAATAAGATATCATTGGAGGGCAATACTGATTAAATATTCTGTTCAATTCAACGAGTGATTGGCGCATTTGGAGTGCATTTTATCATTCAGAACGAGGTTGTATGTGAATTTCACATCGTACAGCTTTGACTCGTATTGACGGCATGCGTTGAGGTCGTTTTGTTCAGGCGATGAAGAAAATCCTAGTAGCCTTATCCGGCGGTGTTGATAGCGCCGTTGCGGCCCTTTTACTTAAAGAGCAAGGCTATGCTGTGTCCGGAGCGTATATTCGCACATGGATGAATGAGGAAATGCCGTTGGCTGACTGCCCCGCACAGCAAGATATCGAAGATGCCCGCGCCGTGGCCGAACACCTCGGTATCGATTTTGAGATCGTCAACCTGGTTAATGAATATCGCGAGCATGTCGTACACTACCTCGTCGAAGGCTATCAGAAAGGGATTACGCCAAACCCAGACATCATGTGCAACCGTGAGATGAAGTTCGGGATTTTCCAAGACTACGCACTTGATCGTGGATTCGATGCTCTGGCAACAGGGCACTACGTGCGTAAACGTCGAAATGCCGACAGCAGTTTCGATTTGGTGCAAGGCATGGATCGCAACAAAGACCAAACTTACTTTCTGGCCATGCTCCAGCAGGCGCAAATTGAGCATGCAATCTTCCCCGTGGGCGAACTCACTAAACCAGCCGTGCGCGCCTTAGCGGTAAGCGCTCAACTCCCCAATGCGGAGAAGAAAGACAGCCAAGGCATCTGCTTCCTCGGCGATATGAATATCAACCGCTTTCTCGAATACTACATCGAGGACAAGCCTGGCGACATCGTCAACGTCGACGGTAAAGTGCTCGGCCAACACCAAGGGCTCCATCGCTATACACTTGGTCAACGGCGCTGGATAGGTGTGCCCTCCAACACTGACAACGAGTTTTACGTGGTGATCGGCTTCGACATGGAGCGCAACGAGCTGATTATCGGCTTCGACAAGCAAGACTCCCCTGGCCTGTTCGGGCAGACTTTCGAGGTCTATGGTCTCAGCTTTGTCAATCAACCCATCACTCAGCCATGCAAGATCTTGGCAAAGCCACGCTACCGGGATCCTTCACAACAGATCACTTTCACACCGACAGGAGCGGACACCGCAACAGTCGTATTTGATCAACCACAGCGGGCACTTGCAGCGGGCCAAATCATTGCATTCTACCAAGGTGAAACGCTCTGCGGCGGCGGCTTCTATCGATGAGCTAAGGAATCCCTTAGCCGCTTAATGCGCGATCAATTAGTGATTTATAAATAATAAGAAGTGATTGGACCAAGCTTGTCGAGTTTACTCTGCAGCGCACACATACTTACATTTACTTCTGAACAATAGTCCTTATTAACTATCTTTATGTCTCCCCAAAAACTCATTTCATGGAATGTTAATGGCCTACGCGCTGCAATTAAGAAGGGCTTCGAATCCTTCCTAGAGAACGAACAACCGGATGTTATCTGCTTACAAGAGACTAAGATTTCTTCAGATCTAATTGATGGCTTTGCTTTCGTGGGCTATCCACATGCTTATTGGAACTGCGCCACCAAGAAGGGCTATTCGGGCACTGCGATCATCAGTAAAATAGCACCACTCTCCGTGCAACTCGGCATGGGCATCGAAAAGCACGATGACGAGGGCCGCGTCATTACAGCTGAATTCCAAGACTATTTCCTAGTAACTGTGTATACCCCGAACGCGCAGAACCACGACGAAAACAAACGCCCGAAACGCCTCGATTACCGCACTAAAGAATGGGACGTCGATTTCCTCGCTCACTGCCAAAAACTCGAATTGCAGAAGCCAGTGATCTTCTGCGGTGATCTTAACGTAGCCCACCAAGAAATCGATCTGACCAACCCAAAGCCGAATCGGAAAAATGCTGGATTTACGGACCAAGAACGTGCCCGCTTTGATGAAATGCTTAAAGCTGGCTTCGTCGATAGCTTCCGGCAGCTCTACCCTGATGCCGCCGAGCGTTACAGTTGGTGGTCTTATCGGGCAGCTGCTCGCTCGCGAAATATCGGCTGGCGATTGGACTACTTCTGCGTCTCTGCAGCGCTGGCTCCACAGATTGAAGATGCCCAAATATTGGATCAGGTTGAAGGCTCGGATCACTGCCCCGTCGCATTGATCTTACAATAAGTCGCCAGATGATACCCTTTACACAAAAACTTGCCGACAGCGTTGCGCACCTTGGCGAAGTCGAATTAATTGAACAGATTAGGCAATGGTTGGGGTCTGTCAGCCCAGCTTCACCGCACGGCATTGGCGACGACTGCGCGGTGCTGAGTACGATCAACAGCGGCCAACAGATACTAACCGTCGATAGCCTTAGTTACGGGCAGCACTTTGATGCCGACCTGCCTCCCGAAGCAGCAGGTGCTAAATTGATCAAGCGCAACCTTAGTGACATTGCTGCAATGGGCGGTACCCCCGGTCCAGCAGTACTCGCCCTA
>CAZIMR010000201.1:0-3557 GCA_964540215.1 uncultured Puniceicoccaceae bacterium | reverse complement strand
CGGTTTCCGTGTGTGCTTTGGGTACGATGAATTTAAACGGATAAAGGCAGGGCCATTCGTAACTGGCATCGAGCGAAGAGCGAAATGAGTCGAGCGATTTTTGATCAGAAGTATCGGGCATGATGGCTACACTGTGGAGGTATTTAAAGATTTGTCAAAAGTGCGGTATAAAACTGCGCTCGTTTTATCTGCGGCAATCAATGTAGTGCTTGTTGCGGACCAGTTAGATGCAGAATTCCGAGCAACTTTCCTCTACAGACGTTGTCGTTTGGATGTCTGTGCGATGGATCCTTTGCGGAATAATGAGGGCGCAATACCCTCGATTCGCTTAAAGACCACTGCCATGCGCTCGGGGTCGTTAAAGCCGCAGAGTTCGGAGATCATCGAGATGGGGTGGTTGGTCTCAGATAGCAGTTGTTTTGCGCGGGTGATTCTGAGCTGACATAGCATTTCCCAAGGAGTGCAGTGATAGTATTCACGGAATTTCTTTTCTAGTCCACGGCGAGCAATCCGCAATTCTGCGCATAGGCTGTCGATTGTAATGGGGTCTTGGATACGTTCAGAAAGATAAGACATAACCCGCCGCAAGAGCGGATCTTCAACTGCGAGATGATTCGCGGAATGGCGCAATACGACTCCCCCCGAAGGCACTCGAACCGGTTCAGTCGGAGGCGCTTCACCTGCGAGTAGAGCGCGCAGAGCCTCGCCAACCGCTTCGCCGATCGTGTCCCATGGGATCGACACACTTGAAAGCATCGGGTAGCTTAATCCGCACACCAGCGCATCATTATTCGCCCCAATCACGGCGACTTCTTGCGGCACCCGAATCCCCATTCCTCGACAGGCACCGCACAGGAATCGTCCGAGTGGATCATGCACCGCAAAGATGCCAACCGGTTTCGGCAGGGATTCAAGCCATGCATGTAGTGCAGGGTGAGGCTGTGCAAAATCTTCACTGTAGCGTGCCTCTTTGAATGCAGCTTCTTGATGGATCGAAAATGCCACCTGGTCGCCTAACTCGCGACGAAACCCTTCAATGCGCTGGTCGGAGTAGGGGGTCAAATTACCGAGGCACGCGAAGCTACGGTAGCCCGCCTGCGCAAATGCACGCGCCGCCTCAGCGCCGACCTGCCAATCGTCGACATCGATACTGGTGGCTTCTGGATAGTACTCGTCGGTATCAGCAATGACAGTGGGCAGTCCTAGTTCTAGTAGTGCCTCGGTTACCTCAGGTAGCCATTCGGTGATCAGTGCGCTGGGCTTTAGTTCCGTTAATAAATCGCGCAGTTCCTCAATCGGGCGGTGAATACTAACAATACGAAAGTCATGCTGGCGACGAACGAATGGTATCAACGAGGGTGTTAAGCGCCGCAGGAATACCTCCGTCATTACAATCGCTATTTGTTTTGCCATGCATTTGGTTAAATACCAGCGGGCAGCGCATATCAACAGAATATATACGCAATATACGGTTTAAGCTGCGTTTTTTTTAGGCTATACTGCGGTTTTAATTATTACACATTCAAAGTAAATACCGACAAAATCATGCACTATTTCGACTGCGATAAAATCCAATTCGAGGGCACTTCTTCTAAGAACCCCTTGGCGTTTAAACATTACAACCCGAGCGAACTTGTTGACGGCAAGTCAATGAAGGATCACCTGCGCTTCGCAGCTCCATACTGGCATGTGATGCGTAATGAACTGGCAGATCCTTTCGGTGGTGGCACTGCGCAAATGCCTTGGGATGACGGCAGCAACTCCGTCGAAAACGCACTGTCACGCGTCGATGTTTTCTTTGAATTTCTCGATAAGATCGGCATCGATTACTACTGCTGGCACGACCGCGACATCGCTCCGGAACTGGACGACCTGAGCGCTTCGAATGCTGCGCTCGACGCAGTCGTTGCCAAACTAAAGGTGAAGCAAAAAGAAACAGGCGTGCAACTCCTCTGGGGCACCGCTTGCTTGTTTTCACACCCTCGCTATTCGCAAGGTGGTGCGACCTCACCGAACGCTCAGGTCTATGCTTATGCAGCTGCGCAGGTGAAGAAGGCACTCGAATGCACCAACGAACTCGACGGCCTCGGTTACACCTTCTGGGGAGGGCGTGAAGGCTACTCCACATTGCTCAATACCAACATGAAGCGTGAACTCGACCACCTCGGCGCGTTCCTGCACATGGCAGTCGATCATGCAAAAAAAATCGGTTTTAAAGGCCCATTCTACATCGAGCCAAAACCACGCGAGCCATCCACTCACCAGTATGATTCGGATTCAGCTGCTTGCCTGAACTTCCTGCGCGAATACGGCTTGATGGATCATTTCAAACTCAACATCGAGACTAATCACGCGACACTTGCGGGGCATACGATGGAGCACGAGCTGACTGTTTGTAACAATGCGAACATGCTCGGTAGCGTTGACGCCAACCGTGGTGACGAACTCATCGGTTGGGATACGGATCAGTTCCCAACGGACATTTACCTAACCACACAAGTGATGCTCTGCATCCTTGAAATGGGCGGTCTCACCACCGGTGGACTTAACTTCGATGCCAAGCGTCGTCGCGAATCACACGAGCCGATCGACCTCATGCACGCCCACATCGGTGGTATGGATGCATTCGCGCGTGGACTCAAAGTCGCCGCAGCAATTCGCAGGGATGGGCGCATGAGTGACTTCGTCCACGCCCGTTACAGCACCTTTGATAAAGACATTGGAGCGAAGGTTGAAGCGGGTGAAGTCGGCTTTGAAGAGCTTGAGAAATATGCACTCTCCAACCCAGAGCCGATCTTAGGTAGTGGTCGTCAGGAGCGCATGGAGAACTTGTTGAACGAATTCATCTAAAAATTCGCTGAGCGAATTTTTAGAGTGAATGCATGTTGTGCGTAGTGAGAGTGAAGAGTGTGTCTCTGATGTTATCACTTTCACTCCGCGCGCAGCACGGTCTTTGTTGGAGGGAAACGCTCCGTCGTTTCCGCCTAAGCTAGAAAAAACTACAGAAACACCGATATCAACGACACTTACGTGCGGCAATGACAGAGCATTGCCCTCCATTATTAAGCTAATCGATTAAACAGCTTTAGTGCATTTAATTACTCAGCACGATCACCTCTCACTCTCACTTCTCACTTTCACTCCGCGCGTAGCGCGGTATCACTACCACATGTACGCACTCGGTCTCGATTCCTCTACGCAAAGCTGCTCTGCACTAATTATTGACGTTGATAGCGGCACGATTGTCGCCGAAGCATCCGTCAACTTCGGCGAGCAGTTACCTCACTATAACGCACCCTCTGGATTCATCCCAGGTGGCGAGAATGGCGAGGTACACTCCGATCCGCGGATGTGGCTCGACGCGCTCGAGCTGTTGCTCAATGAGCTGCAGGGACAGTGCGATTTGTCCAAAGTGCGGGCGATCTCTGGTGCTGGCCAGCAACACGGCTCCGTGTATTTGAACGGGCAGTGGTTCACTGCGGTTGATACACTCACTGAGAATCAGACCCTCACTGAGCAACTCGCGCCGACCCTGTCGCGTGCGACGTCGCCCATTT
>CAZIMR010000200.1:0-3558 GCA_964540215.1 uncultured Puniceicoccaceae bacterium | reverse complement strand
GGCAGCAAAGATAGTGAACTCACCCCAGAAATTACCGAAGCCCGGCAGACCGATACTCGCCATCGTGCCCGCCACGAAGAAGGCCGCCAATACAGGTGCCTTGGTTGCAAGCCCACCCATCGATGACATATCGAAAGTCTGGCTACGGTGGTAGATACAAGTCGAAAGCATGAACAACAGTGCAACCGAGAGGCCGTGTGCGATCATCATCAACAACGCACCACCGACGCCGACGACCGAAAATGTTGCGATCCCGAGAAAAGCATAGCCCATGTGCATGACCGAACTATAACCAAGCATCATCTTCACATCCTTCTGAGCCATTGTGATCAGACCGATGATAATGATGTTACCTAGCGCAAGCCATACGATCCAAGGGAACCAATGGGCTGCACCTGCAGGCAACAACGGCGCGGCGATCTGCAACAGTCCATACAGACCAAATTTCTTGAGCACACCCGCGTGCAGCATTGCCGCACCAGTTGGCGCAGTCGCATAGCCCTTAGGTGCCCAACTGTGGAACGGGAAGAGCGATACCAAAATACCGAAGCCAAACAGTAACAGTGCGAAAATGTTATTTTGCACAGTATCGGCAATCGGTTGCGCCACCAGATACTCGCGTAATGTAATCAGTGAGAACGAATCCGCCCCACTCTGCACATACAGTGCAATCAGCCCGATCAACGACAACAACGCACCCAGCGTCAGGTAGATCGTCATTTCAATCGCTGCACCACGCTTACCAGCACCGCCCCACACGCCGATCATGATGAAAGTCGGGATGAGTGCGAACTCGTGAAAGAAGTAAAAAAAGAAAATATCAACCGAAGCAAAGGTACCCATCAAACCGCCGAGCATAAACAGCAACAGTGCGAGATACAGATGCGGACGCTCTGCCTTCGAGAACATGGCATACATTCCAGCCGCAAAGCCAACGACACCGGCCAACATAAAGAGCGGCATCGAGATACCATTTAAGCCGAGGTGCAGGTAAATGCCAACCGCTTCCAAGCCAGTGGCAAGACGCAGCTCGAAATTATAGCCACCGACAAGCGACGGCTCGAACTGGCAGTAAAGTGCCAGCGCGATGATCAGAGGTGTGGCAAAGCCGATCACGCTCACTGCGCGTAGGCTTGACTGGCTAAAACGGGCTCCAAACAGCAAGAACAACCCCGCGGACAGCGGTGTCAGAATAGCTGCCAGAAGGCAAAGTGATGATGTATCGAGGGGAATCATATCTATCTAAATTGAAAAATCGTTCACCTATTTTTATAGAGCTACGCCAGCAGCGAACGCCCAAAGGAGGATAATTCCGGCAAGGAACCAGTAAACATAGCCGTGAATATTACCGACATGCAGCGAGCGTGAGCATGCACCCACGAGTCCGACTAATCCAGCACTGCCACGAACGAAGAGTCCTTTGATCAGGAAAATATCGAGAAAGCTGAGAAGCACCGCAAAACGCTGCTGAATCTTCGCCACATAAAAGCCGTAGATTTCGTCGAACCACAGACGGGCTTTGAGGAATTCGTAAACTGGCTTCGCACGGTTCTGCAGGGCATCACCGTTTTTACCAACACCGTAGAAGAACAACGAACCGAGCAGACCAACGATCCATGCAGCCGAACCGAGGATCATGACCTTATTGTGCATCGCATCGTGCCCTTCGGCGTGATGCAGATGCTCTAAATTATCGCGAATGATCTCACCAGTTGCTTCCGGCCAAACACCGATCCAACCACCGACAACCGAGAGCACTGCCAAGATGACCAATGGCAACACCATACTAAAACCACTCTCATGCGCATGCGAAGCAGCATCGGACTTCGGCTCGCCGAAAAAGACGATCCAAACCAAGCGGCCCATATAACCCGCGGTCAAAAATGCACCAAGCGTCAACAATGCAAAAATCACAGTGCTATCAAGTCCACCTACGACCAAAATCGCGTCTTTCGAATAGAAACCAGAGAGACCGTAAACTCCACAAAGTGCCAAGACTCCAATAAAGAAAGTAATCGAAGTGATTGGCATCTTCTTCAAGATACCACCCATCTTAAAAATATCCTGCTCGTGATGGCAGCCGTGGATGATTGAACCGGCACCGAGGAACAGCAGCGCTTTAAAGAAAGCGTGCGTGATCAGGTGAAACAATGCGATTCCTGGATAACCAAAGCCGAACGCAGCCGACATATAGCCGAGCTGCGAAAGCGTTGAATATGCCAGAATCTTTTTGATATCATTCTGACCATACGCACAGAAGCCTGCATACACGGCAACCGACGTGCCGAGAATGGCAATGCCGCCAAGCACCGATTCAGGAAAGAGGAAGGCAATACGAATTAAGAAGTAAACACCCGCCGCGACCATTGTTGCCGCGTGTATCAGGGCCGAAACCGGAGTCGGGCCTGCCATCGCGTCCGGCAGCCAGACGTGCAGCGGAAACTGAGCGGACTTACCGATGAAGCCACACATGAGCAGTGCTGCGATCACCCAGCTAATTAAGCTAGGATCGGCGTTCACCGCAGCTCCCATGACTTCAAGATTAGTCGTGCCGAACTGCCAGTAAGCATAGACGATACCGACCAGAAATCCAAGGTCGCCGATACGATTGACGATGAATGCCTTCTTAGAAGCCGCTGCGGCCTCGTCTGTATCAAGATAGTGACCGATCAGCATGTATGAGCTAAAACCAACCAACTCCCAGAATACGAAGATCATGATCAAGTTGTCCGCGAGGATGATCCCCACCATGGAAAACATGAAGATCGAAAGACCGCCGAAGAAGCGGCCCTTGGCCTTGTCGTCTGCCATGTATCCAAGACTGAATATGTGAATCAGCAAACCAACAAAAGCGACCATCGTCAGCATCGTCACCGCAACCCCATCAAACAGGAAACCCATCGATACTGTGAAGTTACCAAAGCTCAACCACTCGACCGCGGCACGGATGGTGTTGTCATCAGTCGCAGTCGCGGCTTGAATCGCCAAGTAACTAAAAGCACAAATTCCGATAGCAGCAGCGACGGATAAATAGGAAGCCAGTGTCCCGCGGCGGCGCAGAAAACAGGCAATCAGCACTGCCGAGAGTAATGGCGTGAGAAGAGCGGCGAGAAGTATTTGAGCGGCAGTCATGATACTAATGGCTCAGAGCGTTCAATTGATCCACCATTACAGACTGACGACGTCGGAACAGTGCGACGATGATTGCCAAGCCGAGGGCGACTTCGGCAGCCGCCACGGTGATGATGAAGAAGACGAAGAGGTTACCATCCATTGTCCCATTGTAACGAGAGAATGCGACGAACGCCAAATTCACGGCATTGAGCATGAGCTCAAGCGACATGTAAATGACCAGCGTGTTTTGACGCAGAGTGACCCCGAGTAGCCCCACTGCGAAGAGCAGTCCAGCTACGATAAGAAAAGCATTAAGTCCGACAGTCATGTTAAATAGCTAATGAAAATATAAATAATGACTAATCTTCCGCGATGTCGTGTTTTTTCGACACAACGATCACGCCGATCATCGCGGCAAGAAGAAGGAAGCCTGCCACTTGGAAT
>CAZIMR010000199.1:0-3596 GCA_964540215.1 uncultured Puniceicoccaceae bacterium | reverse complement strand
CGACGGCGGTAGCTAGCCAAGTTTCACTATTGAAGATTTGAGAGTTAATCATCCCCCATATTCCATGAGAAAATTACGTAAGCAGGCGAACGAATTACTCCACGCGGCCAGTAAGGTTTACCACTACCGTCGCGATGTCACTTCGGCAGCTGACTTGCAGGAACTCGAACAGAGTGTCACCGAAATCGAGACGCTGTTGCAGAGCGATTCAACCGACACAGTTCCTTTGCAGGCGGCAATGGATCGACTCGATACCGTGCTTCATAAAATTGGTGGAAAGCTTCATCCAAAGACCTTCTGGAGTGATAATCTGGAAGTGATCTTAGTCGCGGCGATTCTAGTCATTGGTGTACGTACCTTCTTTTTTCAGCCCTTCATCATTCCAACGAATTCGATGTATCCGACTTACAGCGGCATGAATACCGCTATCTATGAACCCAGCGATGCATCGCCGAGTACCGTGAGGCAGTTGTTTAACAAACTCACGTTGGGAGCCAAACATAAGAGCCTCATTGCTAAGGATTCGGGTCCTGTCTCATTGGTATTACTTCCAAATCCAGAAACCGGAAAGATTGGGACCAGTCGCCCTGTGGCTTATCGTAAATATTTTATCCTGCCAGCATCCCGGGCAGAGTACGTCTTTTCAGTCGGCGGCACACTGCAATCGATTCAAGTTCCAACTGAATTCGATATGCTCTCTGCTGTTCGACAGTTTTTTCCTGATTCTAACTTGAATATAGTCGTGCCTTCTCAGGAGAGTCCCAGTGGTCAAGCTTTGCAATTGAATCAATCCGTTAAAGCTGGCGAGCCGCTTATGCGCTTCGATATCACACTCGGCGATGCCTTGTTCGTCGACCGTATCAGCTATCATTTCAAGCGCCCCAAGGCGGGCGATCCGTTTGTCTTTCGCACCAATGATATCCGCGCAGAACTTGGTCGCTGGACAGGTGATTACAGCGACAAATATTACATTAAGCGCATCGGCGGTACCGGCGGTGAATCGCTTGAGATTAAGGACGGAGGGCTGTTTGTCGACGGCGCGCCGCGTGATGAAGTAGGGGCTTTTACCCGCAACGCAGTGCAAGATGGCGAATACGGTGGTTATATCAATGAAACATTGTTGGCAGAAAACCGCACTTTAGAGATTCCAGATGATAAATTTATCGCCCTTGGTGATAATTCAGCCAACAGCTTAGATAGTCGTTATTGGGGTTTCGTTCCAGAGCGTTCAGTGATTGGTAAAGCGATCTTCATCTACTATCCATTCACCAAACGCTGGGGCGTCGCAGAGTAGGGGCAGAGAGCAGAGGGCGGAGACCTGAGACTTGCGAGGGGAGACTTGAGGAGGAAGGGCTGTTCCAAGGAACGAAGTGACGACAAGACCAGGCGCGAAGCGAACCGGACCAAACTAAAGATTGAGGCTTCCTTAATGGTGACCTCCATCGTGAGACGAGGGGTCTGCGGAACAATCGTCGTCAGGCAGTAATTCGCGTGCACTGTATCTTGCCTATCTTCCTTTTACAGCCTATCAACGCTCACATATGAGTCGCACATCACGAACAATCGCCATCATCGGAGGGGGCCCCGCGGGCCTACGAGCTGCCGAGGTCGCCGCCGCAGAAGGTGCCTTTGTCACTGTCTTTGACGCCAAACCATCGGTCGGGCGTAAATTCCTCGTGGCTGGTAAAAGTGGTTTGAACATTACCAACAGCGCAGAATTCGAGCCGTTTGTCGCAAAGTATTCTGGCAACAAAGATTTACCCATCGTTCAGTGGCGTAAACATCTCGCCGATTTTGATAACACCGCAATGGGACAATGGGCGCTATCGCTGGGCATTAATACTTTTGCGACCGGTGGGGGAAAAGTCTTTCCAGAAACTAAAAAAGCCGCGCCGATTCTGCGTCGCTGGGTACAGCGATTACGCGAGATGGGCGTCGATTTTCAGATGAATAATCAGTGGCTTGATTTACGTCAACAGGGTGAACAAATTGAATTGGAAGTAGCGTGTAAAGAGGGCGTCTTTAATCAAGATTTCGACGCAGTTATTCTGGCGATGGGCGGCGCTTCATGGCCGAAGACGGGATCCAATGGGCAGTGGGTTCCAATCCTTGAACAGCACGGTATCGCAGTCGAAACACTGAAACCTTCCAATTGCGGATGGGAGTGCGATTGGACCGACGAAACACGTGAAAAAGCAGAAGGGTGCCCATTACATAATATTTATGTCCGCGTCGGCGACGAACTGCAGGTCGGTGAGTTAATGATTACGCGCTATGGCCTAGAAGGCGCGCCGCTGTATGCCTTGGGGCGTACTTTAAGTAGGATGGACGCACCAGAGGTCGTGATTGATTTCAAGCCAACTTTTACGATTGAGCGCTTAGTCCAGAAAATGGAATCCGCACGGAAGGATTTCTACCACGAGGCACAGCTGCGCTGGAAACTCAGCAAAGGCGCTTGTGCGATCATTCAGCAATTGTATGGCGACATGGATTCAGCGCAGCAGTTGGCCGAAGCCGTCAAATCTTGCCGCATTCCGCTGAGTGGCGCGCGGCCCATCGATGAAGTCATTTCAACCAGCGGCGGCGTGGCATGGAGCGAGCTCGATGAAAACCTGATGCTCAAGAAACTGCCCAATGTTTATTGCGCTGGCGAAATGATCGACTGGGAAGCGCCCACGGGTGGATTTCTGATGCAGGGCTGTTTCGCCACTGGAACTGCAGCAGGTCTTGCAGCTGCCAAGGTTCGAAATTAGTCGCCCATCGCTGCCAATCCCACCTTGCAGTTTTGAACTGTTTGAAAGTTGGTACTACATAATTCATAGTGATGCTATCCCCTACAAAATTAAAACGTAAAAACTAGCCATGCTGGTAGGTATGGTGCTCTGGTTTGTTACAGCTCCAATTAATCAACGCGTCAGAATGCTGCATCGATGCAAATCCTACTATTTTACTGCCCATGTATTGTGTATGTATTATACGTACAATATATATTATGTCTAATTATTATTTCGAGCGTCGCCTCTTGTCCTCAATACCCTAGACCCCAGTTATCATGAGATTTCCCCTGATCGCACTTTTTTGGCTCTGCGCACTCTGCACGCAGGGTTTTGCCGAATCATCCGTTGATCGTCCGAATATTCTTTGGCTGGTCTCTGAGGATAATAGCGTCAAGTGGATCGGCTGTTATGGAAATTCCAATGCGCAGACACCCCACATCGATCAGTTGGCGGCGGATGGCTTTCAATATATGAACGTCTATGCGAGCGCTCCTGTCTGCGCGCCTTCACGTTCAACCTGGATTACTGGAATCAATGCACTTTCGATGGGCACACATCCGATGCGCAGCCGTTATGAGATCCCGCATGATGAGATCGCGTATTATCCGGATCTGCTTAAGGTCAATGGCTACCACGTAGCCAATTGCAGAAAGACCGATTACAATATCGGCGGGCGTGATGACCAAGATTGCTGGGATAACTCTGGTCAGGTCGATTGGCAGGTGTTGAAGCAAAGTATGCCTTTTTTCCAAGTCATCAATTTAGCGGACTCGCATGAGAGTCGAGCTTTTGGCGAAGTGGATAATACTGAGCACGACC
>CAZIMR010000198.1:0-3638 GCA_964540215.1 uncultured Puniceicoccaceae bacterium | reverse complement strand
TGCTTATCGTAGAGGCTCGTGTAGAGTGGGTTGCTCTCGTAGAGTTCTGTGTGTGTGCCTTGGGCGATGATCTCGCCGCCGTCGAATACGAAGATGCGATCTGCGTGCTGAATGGTGCTGAAGCGGTGCGCGATAATGATGACGGTGCGACCTTTGGACAGACCTTCGAGCGCGGCTTGGATGTTGTACTCGCTCTCGGCATCCAGTGCTGAGGTCGGTTCATCCAGCACAATGATCGGTGCGTCTTTGAGGAAGGCACGGGCGATGGCGATGCGTTGCCGCTGTCCACCAGAGAGGCGTGAGCCGCGCTCGCCGACCATGGTTTCATAGCCGTCTTCGAAGGCTTCGATGAAGTCGTGGGCATGTGCCATGCGTGCGGCTTCTTTGACTTCTTCAAGTGTGGCGCTCGGCTTACTGAGACGGATGTTGTTGGCGATGGTCTCGCTAAACAGCAGCGAATCTTGCGAGACGAGTGCGATTTTTGAGCGTAAAGCCGCCTTGCTGAGTTCACGCACATCGACGCCATCCAGCGTAACTGAGCCTTCGATTGCGTCGTAGAAGCGGGGCACAAGGTTGGCGAAGGTGGATTTGCCAGCACCACTTGGCCCGACCAGGGCGATGGCTTGATTGGGCTCGATCTTGACGCTAACGTTGTTGAGGGCGACTTCGTTATCGTAAGCGAACGTCACGTTGTTGAAGCAGATCTCTCCAGCGACAGCGGTGAGTGGCTTTGGATTGTCTGCTTCTGGAACAGTATCGTCGGTATGCAATACATATTCGAGGCGATCGAGTGAGGCTTGCGCTTTGCGAATGGTATTGGAAACACCGCCAAGTTTTTTGATCGGCTCGTAGCACATGTAGAGTGCGGTGAGAATGGCTGCGATCACTTCGGGTTGGATGTTTCTTTGGACGGCGACGTAGAGAGAGAAGCACAGCGCAAATGCAGTAGTTAGCTCAATTAAGGGTGAGAGTGCCTTGTCGTATTTGACTGTTTTGAGGGCCAGCTTAAATAGTTTGCGAACCGCGGCGGAGAAACGGTTGATCTCGCGTGTTTCGAGGTTATAGGCGCGCACTTCACGCACTGCCGATAAATTTTCGTTGAGCACATTGTTGAGCTCACCCGCTTGTTGTTGAGCTTGTCTGGATTTTTTGAGAATTCGTGTGCCAATGGCTCGAATGGGCAATACGCAGGCCGGAACGGTGGCGAGTGCGATCAACATAAACGCGACTTCGGATTCGCTGATTGTTAAGTAGATTAGGAATCCGAGTGCGCTTACTAAAGTGGCTGGTTCTTTGACCAAGCTGTTGACGACTTTAACCAGTGCGGTTTGCAGTTGCCCGGTGTCGCCCATCACGCGGCTCATCAAATCTCCGACATTGTTTTTGTGAAAGAAGGCGAGCGGTAGCTGTTGGATCTTTTCAAACACCATGATGCGCAGGCGCTCCAGCACGTGCATGCCGGCATACGCCATGTAGTAGGCGTTGAGGAACCCGCCAAGTGCGCGTAGTGTAAACGCGAGTGGAATCAATAAGAGCAGGAGGATCAGTGCCATTCCTTCCGGTTTATCGTCGCTGGTGACCAGCGGCACTAGATATTGAATAATAAATGGCAGGCCAGCTCCCGATGCTGCGGCTGAAATGAGCCCGAAGCTGAGTCCGAGGGCAAACTGTTTGCGAACAGGCTTTAGATAGCTGAAGTAAGGGCCAAAGCGTTTTAGAAACATATCATGAGTGGGAAAGTTGGAACGTGGAAATGTGTGCTTGGAAATTTACTTTGCGTAGAATTCAGCGATGACTTCGACCACGCGGGCAATCTGCTCGGGTGACAGATCGGGGAAGATTGGCAAGGCAAGGCTCATCGAAGCGGCGCGTTCTGAGTTCGGAAAGTCACCTTTTTTGTAGCCGAGTAAACGGAAGCATTCTTGCTCGTGCAGTGCTAGTGGATAGTAAATCTCGCAGCCGACGTTGTTGGCGCGCAGGTGATCGATTAGTGCATCGCGCTGATCGGAGTAGATGACGAACTGATTGTAAATGTGATAATTGCCGTCTTTCTCGGTCGGCAGGATAATACCACTTTCTAGGTCGCCACTGTCGAGTTGGTCGACGCTGCGGCTGATCCCCGCGTCTAAGCAAAGTTGCTGGTAGAGAGCGGCGTTTTTGCGGCGCTGCTCGTGCCAGCTGTTGAGGTGCTTGAGTTTGACGTCGAGCACGGCGGCTTGCAGGGCATCGAGGCGAAAGTTGCCGCCGATGCGTGAGTGGAAGTATTTCGGTTCCATGCCGTGGTTGCGTAATTGGCGGCTGATACCGGCATATTCGGCGTCGTTTGTGACCACCATACCACCGTCGCCGAAACCGCCGAGATTCTTGGTCGGAAAAAAGGACAGGCAGCCCATGTGCCCGAACGAGCAGGCAGGGTGACCGTGTTGCTTTGCGCCGATCGCTTGCGCGGCGTCTTCGATCACCAGCAGGTCGTGGTCTCGAGCGAGTTGATTGATGGCGCGCATGTCGGCCATTTGCCCAAACAGATGCACGGGTGCAATCGCGCGAGTTTTTTCGGTGATCACGGCTTCGATCTTGGCGACGTCAATGTTGAAGGTTCCGGGTTCGATGTCGACAAACACTGGCGTTGCACCGAGGCGCACGATCGAGCCGACCGTGCCGAAGAAGGTGTACGGGGAGGTGATGACTTCATCGCCTTCGCCAATGCCCATCGCCATCATGGCGACGATCAGTGCGTCGGTACCTGAGGAGACGCCAATCGCGTGCTCGGTATTGCAGTAGTCAGCGCAGGCGGTTTCGAACTTTTCAACCGTCGGCCCGAGAATGAAATATTGGGACGCAATGACGTCGGCCACCGCCGCATCAAGCTCGGGCTTGAGAGCGAGATACTGTGGCTTGAGGTCGAGAAGTGGGACTGCAATTGGATCTGACATGATGGTGAGCTTAAAAAATAAAATTATGCGTTGAGCAATTCTTCGGCGGTGATCGGTGCGGTGCCAAGATGGCTGACTACGACGCCGGCGGCGCGGTTGGCGAGGGTCGCGGCATCTTTGAGCGATTCACCAGCGGCGAGGGCGGCGGTCAGTACGGAGATTACGGTATCGCCTGCGCCGGAGACGTCGAACACTTCGCGGGCGACGGTAGCGATGCGGCCGATAATTTTGCCGTTCTCTCCAAGGAGCATACCTTCGGCGCCGAGCGTGATGACTAGTTTTTCGGGGTTGTGTGCTTTGAAGATCGCGGCGCACACCGCTTCGTCGTCGAATTCAGCATCCGAGCTACTGTCGAAGCCAGCCATTTGCAGCGCTTCGGCGCGGTTGGGCGTCATCAGCGCCATGCCGTGTAGGTCGAGGTGGCGTTTCGGCTTGGGGTCGACAATCAGCAGCGGCCGTTGGGGCAGTGTGGCGATATGGGTGCGCACCGCCTTGAGCAGGGTGTCATTGACCACGCCTTTGGCGTAATCGGAAAAGAGGATGGCATCTGCGTTGGAGATCAGCTCTAGGAATTGCGGATCTTGCAGGATGTGGTCGAGCCCATAGGCGGCTGGTTTGGCCTCGCGATCAATGCGGCAAAGTTGCTGGCGTTGGACGACGACGCGGGTTTTTAGAATGGTGGTGGCGCCGTCTTTTTGGCCGAGT
>CAZIMR010000197.1:0-3652 GCA_964540215.1 uncultured Puniceicoccaceae bacterium | reverse complement strand
ATGAAGTTCAGTGCAATTCTGCTGTTTACTGCGCTTTGGCTCGTACTCGTCTATGCACCGGTAACTCACTGGGTGTGGGGCGGTGGTTGGCTGCAAGAACGTGGCGTGATCGATCTCGCCGGAGGCATCGTGGTGCATGCCACTGCGGGTATCTCCGCGCTTCTTCTGGCTTACTTCGTTGGCCCGCGTGAAGGATTTCCAAAGAAGCTACACATTCCACACAGCCCAGGTATGGTAATGATTGGTGCGTCGATGCTGTGGGTCGGTTGGTTTGGCTTTAATGCCGGTAGTCAGCTTGCAGCGAATGAGTCCGCAGGTATGACGATGTTGGTCACACATATTTCCGCAGCGGTTGCGAGTTTGACCTGGATGGTGATCGAATGGAAGAAGACTGGTAAGCCTGGTCTCGTGGGTATTGTGACTGGTATGGTGGCAGGTTTGGCCTCGATTACTCCAGCGTCTGGTAATGTGGGCCCGCTGGGTGCGGTGTTGATCGGCTTGATGGCCGGCTCCATCTGCTACTTCGCTTGTGGCTTTGTTAAAAGTAAACTCAAGATTGACGACACACTCGACGTGTTCGCGGTGCACGGTGTCGGTGGCATCATGGGCACGATCATGGTGGCTGTGTTCGGCACAGCAGCCTTTGGCGGCACAGGTGTTGATGACATGGTCGGTCAACTTGGCACGCAGCTGTTTGCGCTGGGCGTGGTCATCGCATGGTCTGCAGTTGCGACGACAATCATCGTATTTATCTGTAAGAAAACGACTGGTCTGCGCGTCGATCAAGAAGTGGAACACACTGGCCTTGATCTCGCTGAACATGGTGAGACTGCTTACCATTTCGAGTAGCGTATATTTTAAGATTCACATCATTAAACTCTAACAGAACACATTCTTATGAAATTGATTAAAGCTATCGTTAAACCCTTTAAACTCGATGAAGTGAAAGAAGCTCTCGCCGCAGTTGGCGTCGAAGGTATGACCGTCACTGAGGTCAAAGGCTTCGGTCGTCAAAAGGGACATACCGAAATCTATCGTGGCAGTGAATACACGGTTGATTTTCTACCCAAGACGATGCTCGAAACGATCGTCGAAGACGACATCGTCGACGCTGCAGTTCAGGCGATCGTCAACGCTGCTAAGACTGGCAAGATCGGCGATGGTAAGGTCTTCGTCATTCCAGTCGAGAGCGCTGTCCGCATCCGTACTGACGAAGAGGGAACTGAGGCCCTTTAGGGCGACTCCGTTCGAAAAATTTCAAACGGTCATCCTTTCGAGGGTGGCCGTTTTTTTGTGCGCCGGCTGGGCGCAGATACTAGAGCGTACTTATAACAAAAATTTACGAGGTAAACACACTAAATAAGAATTATTTGCTAAGAGGCGACAGCCTGCTTGCGTTGTCGTTATAGTAGTGTGGGCGACCCGCCCACGTTGATGTTAATGAGGGCGAGTCACCCTCACTCCTTAGTTTTTTGCCTCCTACAAGATGCCTTTTTGCTGCATCTTCTTTAGTTGGTTGGCGTCGACTACGTCGGGCGCGCGTTTGTCTTTGCCGGCGGTCTTGTTGTAGCGACCAGTAACTTTGTCCTTCTCGTAGCGAGTGAAACCGTGCTTCTCGACGTTTTCGTCACTCAATTTTTTCTTGGTGCTGCCTTCGGTATATTTACTCGAAACATTGGGTGCATGGAAGACTTTGCGCACGGGGTTACCTGTTTTCGGGTGTAGCTTGAGCGCCTCTTCGGACATGCTTTGGATGTATTCAAAGGCTTCGCCGTCGCTGCCGTTGGGGAGGATTTCTTGATAAACGTAGGTGGGCATTTTTATAAAAAGCGGGTCTGAGTGACGCAGTGGCGGCAAAACCAGTCGCTCAGTGTTTCGAGCCGAAGACGACGTGATCACCAAGAAAAACTGGATCAATGCGGAGGAGGTTAATTTGAAAAACTGACGTAGATTCCGCCGATTTGGCATATTAAAACAACAGTGCTGAGCAAAGAATCAAAACAGTGGTCAGACCATTCGCAACTCAGAACGGAAAACCCGAATCCGATGGCTCTCATCCCTGACTCGCTGTGCGAGTGTTTACTTTGACTGGGTCAAATGGCGGAGAAGGAGGGATTCGAACCCCCGGTACCATTTCTAGCACAACTGATTTCGAGTCAGTCACATTCGGCCACTCTGCCACTTCTCCTAAATTTGAGATAGAGAAGCGGTTCAAATCTACTTGGCAAGCCTGGACTGCAAACAGTCAGATGTTCTGGTTCGCTACGCGAGCGGTCTTGTCGTCGCGGCGCACCAGCCAATTTCAGCTCGTGGCGCTTTCTTGTCGATAAAGGCGGTTTTATTCATACGGTGCGGTGTTGATCGAAACTATGAGTCACACCGAATTCAAAGACCTGCCCTTAATCCAACCGATCCAGCGCGCGCTGGAGGAGAAAGGCTATGCGGAGCCGTCGCCAATTCAGGCGCAGGCGATCCCTCTGCTGCTCGAAGGGTGTGACCTATTGGCCTGCGCGCAGACTGGCACGGGCAAGACCGCGGCATTTGCTCTGCCGATGCTACATCGTATCGCGACGCAGGGGCGCAAGCCGTTTCGGCGCGGCGTGCGTAATTTGATTCTGGTGCCGACGCGCGAGTTGGCGGTGCAGGTGACCGAGAGTTTTCGCACCTATGGGGCACATTTGGACCTAAAGATCGCGATGATCTATGGCGGCGTATCGCAGACGCCGCAGACCAAGGAGCTGTATTTTGGCTTAGATATATTGGTGGCGACGACGGGGCGCTTGCTGGATTTGATCAAGCAGGGGCACGCGAATTTGAGTGGTGTGGAGTGCTTAGTGCTCGATGAGGCCGACCGCATGTTGGCGATGGGCTTTATTGATGACTTGCGCGAGATCGTCAGTGATGTGCCCAAGGAGCGACAAACATTGCTATTTTCAGCGACGATGGCAAAGGGCGTCGCGAAGTTGGCTGCGGGACTGTTGAATAACCCTGAGGAGATCCGAATCACACCCGAAGGCACCACCGCTGAGAAGATTGATCAGTCGGTGCTGTTTGTGCGACTACGCGATAAGCCAGCGTTGCTACTGGATCTACTCCACAGTCAATATTTTGAAAAAAAGGAAGAGCTGTGCCTTATTTTTACTCGGACCAAGCGTGATGCTCGGTTGATTGCGACGCATTTAAATCGCGACGGGATTCGTTCGGATACCATCCACGGGGATCGCACTCAGGCGGCACGGGAGGATGCCTTGCGTCGCTTTAAGCAGGGTGAAACGCCAGTGCTGGTCGCCACAGATGTGGCCGCGCGTGGGATTGACGTCAAAAATATTGGTCTAGTAATTAATTACGACTTACCGATGGATGCGGAGAATTATGTACACCGTATCGGCCGCACTGCGCGCGCTGGCGAGAGTGGCAGGGCGATGAGCTTCTGCTCTGAGATTGATCAAGATGTGTCGCGATTTAAGGCAATTGAGCGCTTAATTAAGCAAACGATTTCGACGGTGCGAGCGCATGACTTCCATGACGAAGCGATCGAGGCGCTGCAGCGTGAAGGCATCCCGCTGCCTGAGGATGCCAAGGAGCGACGTCCGGCACGAGGTGTGCGTGCCTCAGGCAAACGAGTGGCGAAGACTGGCGAGCCGAAGGCCAA
>CAZIMR010000196.1:0-3653 GCA_964540215.1 uncultured Puniceicoccaceae bacterium | reverse complement strand
GCGGGTGGCGGGGGTGGGAAAGCCGCTATTGGCCATTGCCGAGAAGACTCGGTCCTGCGATTCTTTGACCGCGGCGTCTGGCAGGCCGACTAAAATAAATTTGAGTTCGCCCGCTTCACCTGTATTCACTTCTACTTGAACCGAGTAGGCATCGACTCCAATTAAGGCGGCGGATTGTGTGATTCCTAGCATCGTTAAATAATTTCTTACGAAATAGATGTAAACAAGTTTGCAATGTTGTCTACGCTTTATTACGTTATTTAATATATATCGAACGAGTAACAGAATTTTGAAAATAGGACTTACAGGAGGTATTGGCTGTGGTAAATCGACGGTGGTGCAGTTTTTCGCGCAAGCTGGCTGGCACACCATCGAGACGGATGCCTTGGTGCGTGACTGTCTCGCAAGTGATGCGATGGTGCATGCCGCGCTGAGTGAGCACTGGGGAACTGCGGTGTTTCATGTCGATGGCACGGTCGATCGCAAGGCGGTGGCTGCGCGCGTTTTCACCGATGCGCATGAGCTGGCATGGTTGGAGGCGTTACTGCATCCGTTGGTGCGACACGCGTGGGAGGCGGCGATCGCAGGGGCAGCAGAGGCTGATTGGCTGGTTGAGATTCCTTTGTTGTTTGAAAAAAGGCTTGAAACTGAGTTTGATTTGATTGTCTGTGTTACCAGTCCTTCTGATGTGGTTGAACGCCGTATGGCTCACAGAGGTTACTCGGGAGATGAGATTGTACAGCGTCGTCACCGCCAGATGCCCCTCGAAGAGAAAGCTCGACGCGCTAATTGTGTCATCTCAAATACAGGCAGCCTTGAATTTTTAAAACAACAAACAAAGCGATTAATCGCACAGATCCATACGCATTAGTCGGTGACCGCCTTGTCGGTTGAACGCTATGTGTCGCCCCTTTATTAAAGAACCCGCACGAAGTGCGCACTATTAGCCCATGAGCTCTGAAGACGAAATTAAACCATCTGTAACTACCAATGCATCCTTTGAGGATGCACCAAAGCCGGTAGCTAAGCGTGCAGTGAAGAAAACTGCGGCGAAAAAAGCGGCCAAGAAAGCAACTAAGAAAACTGCCCGCAAAGTCGCGAAGCCAGCTGCCGATAAGCAGCAGCCAGACCTGTTTACCGCGACCCCGACTCCTCGTGTTGAGTCGCGTGCGGAACAAGCACTTGTACCATCGGAGGTGCCTGCGGGCAGTGCGGGCAAGGCTGGAGTTATTTGGTCCTCGGATGATGCCGAGCCACCTAAGGAATCACCGCCAGAGACCGGATCGAGCAATGCTCAGGGCGAAGTATCTTCGGGTGGAGAGTCCTCGTCAGGGGACGAAAAGTCGAATGATGGCAAGTCCCAGGATGGCAAGTCGCGTGGCCACCGGAATGAATCAGGCGGCCGCAATCAGCGGCGTGATCGTAATGACCGCGGCGAACGCAAGAATGACCGCGGCGAGCGCAAGAATGACCGCGGCGAGCGTCCGAGCCGAAATGGTAAGTTTAAAAATAAGGGCGGTGCTCAGGGTGGGCAACCTGGTCAGAAGAAAAAGGGCAAGGGGCGCTGGCAGGATCGGAAGAAACGTGTCCGTGAAGAGGACTCTCCAATTGAGTTTGGTGAATTGCTCGAATTTGAAGTGCTAAAGAATTTCGAAGAGACGCTGCAACTGGCGACTGATTTACGCTCGGGCGAGGGTGAGGGGCTAGACTTTAATCGTATTTACGACATGGGCTTGCCGGAACTTCGCGACGAGGTCGCAGCCGCAGCGGTGGAAACGACGTCTGCGCCGAATCGTGATCAGTTGCTAAATGCGCTGGTGGCTAAAGCGGGTGAGCAAAAGGTCTGCATTTCGTCGGTTGGTATCTTTGAGCCGATGGAAGATAGCGAAGGTGGTTTGTTAGTGTATGAGCGTGATAGCTATCGCGTGAAGGCGCTCTGTGCCTATGTGCCGCAGGTTTTTGTCGACCTTTACGGCTTGCAGCGTGGTCATATTATAACCGCCCAATTGCATCCGCATCGTGAGAATGAGTCCTGCCCATTTGTGGTTTGCATCAATGATGTGATGGGGCGTGATCCTAAGACGCTGAGCGAGATCGTGCCTTTCACAGAAGGAGTGCCTTACTACCCGCTTGAGCGAATTTTAATGGAGTCGGAAACGGAATCGAAGTCGGATAACCTGTCGATGCGGGTCGTCGATTGCTTGACGCCAGTAGGCTTTGGTCAGCGTGGTTTGATCGTCGCTCCACCGCGCACTGGTAAAACAGTGTTGATGCAGGGCATGGCAAATTCGATCCAGAAGAACTACCCTGATTCACATTTGATTATTTTGTTGATCGATGAACGCCCGGAGGAGGTCACTGATTTCCGCCGTCAAGTCTCAGGCGAGGTGATTAGCTCTACCTTTGATGAGACCGCGGAGAGCCATGTTCACTGCGCCGAGATGGTGATCGAAAAGGCGCGTCGGATGGTCGAAGTGGGCCGTGATGTTGTCATTCTGCTTGATTCGATCACCCGCCTGGCTCGTGCCTACAATACGACGATGCCAAGTAGCGGAAAAATTCTGTCTGGAGGAGTGGAGGCGAATGCCCTGCAAAAACCGAAACGTTTTTTTGGTTCTGCGCGTAACATCGAAGGCGGCGGCAGTTTAACAATCATCGCGACCGCGCTGGTTGAAACTGGCAGTAAAATGGACGAAGTGATCTTCGAAGAGTTTAAGGGTACTGGTAATATGGAGCTACACTTGGACCGTGGCCTTTCGGATAAGCGTATTTTCCCTGCACTAAGCATGGATAAGAGCGGCACGCGTAAGGAAGAATTGCTTTACCATCCCGATGAAATTCTAAAGATTTATTCATTGCGCAGAGCAATGAAAGGGCTACCGTCCACGGATGCTATGGAAATGCTCATTCAGCGCATTAAGAAGACCAACCCCAATGCGGAATTCTTATTGAGTGTTTCTCGTTAGTTTTCTCGCTTCATCCCCCCCCCCCGGCATCCCCCCTCTTTCCCCTTTAAATCTGTGACCTCTGCTGACGAATTTGTTCTCCAACTATTAATTGATAAGGGAATCGTTGATTCCGCTGTAATCGAAGCGGCCCGTGTTAAGGTTGCGGAGGAAAACAGCGACGGCAATCCGGATACGAATGCGCTGGAATTGTTGCTTGCCGAGCGCGCCGTGACGCAACTGCAGATTGCAGAAGTGCTTGCGCAAGAGTTTAACATGGATGTCGTGGATCTGGCAGATGTGCGTGTTGCTGCTGAAGCGCTGGAGATCTTGCCGTACGAGTTGGCGAGTCGCTACAAGGTCTTTCCGCTCGAAGCCGATGATAACGAAGTTGAGTTGGCTGTGTGTGATCCGCTCGATATGGATGCGATTGATAGTATCAGTCACGTCATTCAGCGTTCGATTACCTGTCGGGTGGCCCCGCTTGAGGATATCGAAAAAGCGATTCACCAGTATTATGATGGGGCGCGGGCTGGCAAAGTGGACAGCATGTTCTCTGGGCTAGAAGAAGTGGCCGCTGAGGAGCTTGACTTGCCGACAGGAGAGGAAGGCGATGTCGGGGAAGACGAAGCGCCAATCATTCGTTATGTGCATATGGTGATTTCGGAGGCGTTGAAGCGTCGTGCTTCGGATATCCATATGGAGCCG
>CAZIMR010000195.1:0-3657 GCA_964540215.1 uncultured Puniceicoccaceae bacterium | reverse complement strand
TTTCCTCACTGAGACAATCTCCAACATAGCTCTCACCAGCCGTATCCCCTACACCTCAGTCAGTAAGGCCAGCGCAACATTAAAGACCTTTGATCCACCTGGGATCGGCACGAAAGACACACAAGACTGCCTCGTCACTCAGCTAGAGCTAAGCCGCCAAGGCAACACCACCGCAGCTCAAATCCTTCGCGACCATTTTCAACTCCTCATCCGGCGCCGCATCCCCGAGCTCGCTCGCAAGCTAGGAGTCAGTACTGAGGACATCCAAGATGCTATTGAAACGATCGCGACGCTTGAACCATCGCCAGGTAAACGCTTCAGCCCAGACTCAAACGCAGTCATCGAACCCGATGCCATTGTATTCAAAGATGCATATGGCGAGTGGCAGATCACGCTGAACAACGACTACATTCCTCGCCTACGCATCAGCAGCACTTACAAGGACATGCTGGCTAAAGGGAACCTGAACCAAAAAGAAAAAGAGTTTATGATCGAGCGCATGCGTTCCGGTAAATTCCTAATCAACTCGATCGAACAGCGCCAACAAACCATCGAGCGCATCACACTTGAAATCCTCAAATTTCAAAGCGATTTCTTTGCTGCAGGCGTCTCCAAGCTACGCCCACTGACAATGAATACCATCGCGCAAATTGTCGGTGTACACGAGACCACCGTTAGCCGCGCCATCGCAAATAAATACATTCGCACCCCACATGGCGTTTTCGCATTTAAATATTTCTTCACACCAGGCTATAAGGCGGGCAGCGGCGAATCAGTCTCGAATAAATCGATCAAAGACATGATTAGCCATATCATAGAAGAGGAAAAGCCCGCCAAGCCCTACAGCGATCAGGGCATCGTCAATATCTTAACCGAAAAGAAGATTAAGATCGCCCGCCGCACCGTAGCCAAATACCGCGAAGAGCTCGGCATTCTACCCACCAACCTGAGACGTAGATACGAATAAGCGTGGCAGATCAGGCAGAGCTCGTCCCGCATTGAGAAAATCGCGGGATAAACAGTTAAAGGAGTGTGGGCGACTCGCCCACCTCGATCAACTACGAGGGCGAGTCACCCTCACTCCATTACAAAACATATGCACCACAACTGCTGACTCTGAAGTTCGACGGTTCAGCACCCTTCAACGAAAATTCAACCCTTAGACCACCGCTTCAAGCACCGCGCTGCCGATCGCGTCGCAGACGAGACGCCCCTTATGCGTCAAGCATGCGTGTACTCCACTCCGGACCATTAGTCCCTCAGCCTCAAAACGTGCTAACAATGGCTCTAATCTGACCATCACATTTGCTGCCGGGAAGCGTAGCGCGATGTCAGCCAAATCAATCCCTGAATTCATGCGCAGGCCAAAAATAATAGCGTCTGCCATCAGAATACTGGCATCGAGCGATACCAGTTCGGTCTTGATCGGCTGCCCTGACTCCATCGCAGTCGCCCACTCGTCCAAATTTGACGGACGTTGATAACGCTCCCCACAATACTGACTTGCCGCCGAAGGACCACAGCCGATCCATTCCGTCATTTTCCAGGTATTAATATTATGCAGACATTCCGCTCCAATCTTGGAAAAATTCGATATCTCATATTGAGCGTATCCGAGCTCAGCGAGCAACTCCCAGCCGCCCTCGTAGAAGCGCAACTCGCGTGCCTCATCGATCTTCAATTTCCCCTCAGATAGCTTCACATAGAGGGCAGTATCTTCCTCGAAAGTTAAACAATAAGTCGAAAGATGCGACGGTCCCAGCCGAGCCGCTTCGCGAATCGCGGCCTCCCACTGCTCCATCGATTGATTAGGGATGGCAAACATCAGATCTAAATTAGTCTGAGGAAAACCAGCGGCTTCAACTAAGCCCCAAGCCTTATAGATTTGATTAGGACGATGCAGACGGCCCAGTGATTCCAGTAATTCCTCATCAAAGCTCTGCACCCCCATCGAAATACGCGTCACACCGAGATCGCGTAACACTGCGAGCTTGTCTGCTTTAACCGTCGAAGGGGCCATCTCGATCGTCCACTCCGCAGGCGCATTGCCGAGGCGTTCCAGCATCGAGCGCCCAAGGCGATCTAAATCTTTGGCCGACAACAAGCCTGGCGTACCGCCGCCCCAAAACACGGTATCCACCGACCGGCTATCCGAAATTAGCGCAAACTCTACGTCCATTGCCTTGAGATAGCGATCCAAGTCGACGCGCCGCGGCTTTTCTTGGTAAAAGGCACAGAAATCGCAGGTCGATGCGCAAAACGGGACGTGACAATAGAGACCCAGCGTCGTTGGTGCGGGATTAACGGTTTTCAGCTCTTTTCCTTGCAGGTGCATAGTGAGAAGGCATACCATCTTCCAACAACTATGAAAGCCAAGCGCATTTTCCTCTCCTTTTTCCTCGCCCTCTCATTCTACCTGACTGGTTGCAGTGTCAGAATCGTCGATACTACGCCTAGTATCGCCCCCACCTCACCGACCGGCAACTACACCTTAAGTGCTTATGCGCAGGTCAACAAAAAGAACGTCGTCCCTAGCAGCTTGGAAGCATTCGTCGTGATCGATGGCGAACAGCGCGCAATGACCGCTGCCACAACTGTACCAAACTACTTTGAATACGACTATCAAGCGCCGGTCGAAAAGAAGCTCGCCCGCTACTACTACGTGCTCAACTTCGAGACACAGTGGGAGGACGAATCAACCGTCTCCGCGCAGATTATCTCCGACCTCTACCAAGTTCAGCTACCGAATCAGGTCACACTGAAAATTGATAAAATTCGTGCAGCCGTGGGCGCTCGAATCTCGATCGATGGCCAAGGCTTTACAGATGAGGATATTGTTTTTGTCGAACACATGCCCGTCGAAACCATCTATATTTCGCCCACCGAACTACTATTCGTCGTGCCCGAGGTAGAACCAGATTTCGGCTACAGCATTGAAGTGCGCAGCACCACACATGCACAGAGCGCAGGCTACCTGCGCATCGAACCCGCTAACCCACTCAGCGTTTTACCAAATCAGCTCAGCCTGAAGCCAGGGCAACGCCAAGCAGTCGCCTTTGCACTCAATTATCCTGCCCCCGTCGGAGGCCTTTATATCAATGTCACCACCGACATACCCGGCAGTATCATCATGCCAGAGGTACTTATCCCCGAAGGCGCACGCACAGTCAGTGCTACGATCGAAGGCGATCAATTTGGCAGTGGCCACCTGTTCATCAATGCAAGCGACATAGCCGAAATTGCCATTCCACTTACGATCCGCTAATTGGTTTGTTGCCGAAAGTTAGCTTCGAATTCTGCTTAACTCGACCTAATCGGATGTTTTCCGCATCGAACGGAACTACAACGTGATTCAAGTATTATTGTCGTGGCTAAGACATTTAGCCGCATAGCAAATCAGTTCGCAAGTCGAATGAAGTTCTAGCTTACCGCAGATGTTGTAACGATGCGCACCAACTGTCCTGGGGCTGATATTAAGTTGCTGGGCGATCTCACCAGACGTCTGGCCATGCCCATATAATTGGAGTATCTCAAACTCACGGTCAGTAAGTATAGCAATTGGCGACTGATGACCACGTGCCCTTCCCGCAAGCTCATCCATCACTTGATTCGTCACGAAACGACTGAAAGCGGAACCACCCGCCAATACTTCTTTGA
>CAZIMR010000194.1:0-3665 GCA_964540215.1 uncultured Puniceicoccaceae bacterium | reverse complement strand
CAAGCCCTCGCCAGTGGTGCGCGCTTGCTCCTCCCACTCTAGCGCACGACGATTAGACTCTTCCTTCGAGATCTTCTCGCCGACGTATTGGATGATGTCGGCACCCGCCTCGATATCACACGTGGCAAACAAGCCTCGTTGATGGATCGAAGATTGATCAACTTTGCAAAGCGGTTGGTCTGACATTGAAATAACGGATCATTAATTAATAAATTTAAAACTACTCGGCCTTGAGCCCTCGGCTCATCAAAGCCTGCAATGCAGATAAAGGCTCTTGCCCCTCATACAGGATAGCATGGATGTGCGACAAAATTGGCGCCTCCATGCCCTTTTCGTCGCAGAGTCGCTTCATACAGTCTGTGGCACGGTAACCTTCGACCACCGCCTTCTGCCCGCTGACGATTGACTTAGGCGCCTCACCCTGCCCAACGCGTTCACCAAAGGTGCGGTTGCGGCTCCAACTGCCGGAGCAGGTAGCGACCAAATCACCAAAACCGCTCAAGCCATAGAAAGTTTCCTTGTGGCCGCCGAGCAATTGCCCGAGCCGCACCAGCTCATTGAGGCTGCGCGTCAGTAGCGCCGCCTTAGCATTGTCGCCCAGCTTCAAACCGTCGCACATACCCGAGGCGATGGCATAGACATTCTTTAACGTGCCGCCCAACTCAGTGCCGCGCACATCGTTCGACAAATACGCACGTAGCGAGCGGTTACTAAAGGCTTGTTGATACGATCCCGCAGCCGCGAATTCTGCGTCCACTGCCAGTGTCACCGCGGTCGGATTACCGGCGGCAACCTCACCTGCAAACGTCGGCCCTGACAAGGCACCGCAGGCTACCTCAGGGAAAATCTCATTCACTATTTCGGACGGCGTCTTAAAGCTGTCGAGTTCGAGACCTTTGCACATAACAAGGAAAAGCTTCAATTGCCAGGCGTCATTACTGGCCGCACGCACGCGCAAGCACAAATCGCGCAGCGCTTTGGAAGGGCAAGCGAGGAAGACCACTTCCGCCTCCATCAACACTGGAGCAAGCTCGCAACCAATTTGAATCGAATGCGGCAGCTTATAGCCCGGCAGGTAGTCCACATTCTCACGCGTCGAAGCGATCACCAAGGCGTGCTCCATACGGCGAGGGACGAGTGTTACAGAATGTCCGCAACGATCTAAATGTAAGGCCATGGCAGTGCCCCAGGCACCGGCTCCGAGAATACAACAGTTCATAAGTAGAAAGAATTAAAAATTAATACGATGAAGAAACATGGATCAAGGCCGACTCCGACAGCTTACGGATGTTTTTACGATGGGAATTTCCTGTTTTTGACGTCTTCGGTGTATTCGGTAAAAGCGCTTTTCACTTGCTCACCCAGCTGTGCGTATTGCTTCGCAAACGAAGGTACATAACCAGTGGTCATACCCAACAGGTCATTGGCCACCAGGATCTGACCATCACAATGCGGGCCACTACCGATACCGATCAAGGGTATACTCAGCGCCTGCGTAATCGCGCCTGCTACAGCGCCATCGACCATCTCACAGATCACTGCGAAGCAGCCGGCCTGCTCCAATGCCAAGGCATCGTCCACTAACATAACTTTCTCCGCCTCATTGCGCCCATACTTACGATAGCCACCGAGTTGATGAAACTGCTGCGGCAGTAAGCCCACATGTGCCAGCACGGGGATGCCCGCGCGCGTCAAGCGCTCGATAGTGGGAGCCATCGATGCACCGCCTTCGATCTTGATCGCCTCGGCGCCTGCCTCTTGCATCAAACGGCAACATGCGCTCAACAGGTCCGCAAAGTCGCCATGCGCGACGGCAAAGGGAATGTCCGCGACGACGAGTGCTATGGGCTGCGCACGCGCCACCGCAGCGGTGTGGTGCAGCATCATGTCGAGCGTTACCGGAATAGTGGTCTCGAAGCCCAATTGCGTGGTGCCAACCGAGTCGCCGACTAGAATCAAGTCGACGCCGGCCTCGTCCGCATAGCGTGCGATGATGGCATCGTATGCGGTGACAGCGACAATCAGCCGTTCACCCTTAAGTAGGGAAATAGTTTGTGTAGAAATTCTCATGATAAAGGAATTTACATTGATTAAAAAAGTTCAGTCGCCACAAATCTTGCTTAACTCCGCAGATTAAACAATCATTTGTCACCGCAGAGTTTATCACCACAAAGTATCCAAAATACCAGCCGAATTGACCGCCAGCTCGCAATGATTCACTTTTATTACAAGTGGCGCTACCGCCGCTCCCAATATGCTGGGGCCTTCACGCTGCCAAAGCAGGCCACGCGAGGATATTTATTTCGCGGCAACTTTGGTAACTATTTAGCGCAACCATCGGTCAGAGGTCGCAACTTCTCACATTTCGACCTGCCCAGACAACGCAGACGCTGGATGCGGATCCTGTTGACACTTCTACTCGTGTTAACCTTAGGCTGGTTGGCCTATGAGAGTGTCGCCGCATTGACGATTTTCCGGTAGAGTCGAGCGTAGTGAAGTATTCGAGTGCTCGGCGACTTCTCTCACTGCCCGATTTAAGGAACACCAAGGCCCGCACTCAAGAGGAGAGGCTCAAGGGGTCCGACCAATGCATACAAAAGCGGCTCCCTGAAACAGAGAGCCGCTTTGAAAAATAATGACCGAGTGAATCACTCGAACATCGTCAAACGAATTACCAAGCCTTCTTCTTGTGGCGATTGGACTTCAAACGCTTACGACGTTTGTGGTTGTTCATCTTGAGACGACGCTTCTTTTTTAGGTTACCCATGGAAATATTTGTGCTGTGTGATTTGAGAAAAGTGCTAAGGAGCCAACAAAATCCACCCGTGTAAAGCGTTTTCTGAGATTTTGAGAATTCCGAGGCTAAGCGACTGTCGCCTCCGCTTCGGGGAGGGCCAGCTGCATGCGCTGCAGCATAACTCGGAAATGACGCGGTAACTCGGCTTGCAATGAAACCGTTGCAACCCCTTCGCCGGATGCGGGTAAGATGACTTCACGTAAATGCAGCGCTAAGCCATCTAACACTGGGAACTTAATCCCTGAAGTGCGTTTATTTGGCAAGAGCTCGCTCAGCAGTGGCGACTCTGGACCAGCATAGAGCACATCGCCCATCACCGGCAATTCTTGTACCGCCGCATGCACGCGCACTTGATGCGGACGCAGGAAGGACGTCTTCGCCTCCCAGAGGGCCCAGCCTAAGTGAGACTCGGACAACAACTTAAACTCAGTCGTCGACTTCTTACCCTTTGCGGTGGATGGAATCATTTTCGGCTTGGTATTATGCGGCAGCAACGGCGCATCTGCCACGACCTCCTTCGCGCCGCCCGCAGCCCTCGCCTTGGTGACAAAAAAGAAGCGATATCGCAGTTCGGCAGAGCCCACCCAGTTCTTTAGTTCAGTCAGGCTGTCGCGATTTTTCGCAAACAGTGCCACGCCAGAGATTGCAGGGTCTAAATAATACGCCGAGCCAAACAAAGTCGCTCCGCGCTTCACTAGCTCTGGTTTTTCAGCTTGGAGCTGTTTATTCAGCGCGGCATCCATGTCCGGCACGCCCGCATCCCAAGGATGCTCACGTACCCCGACTCCAATTGGCTTCTCGACCGCGATCCAGTCATCCGACTCGCCAATGACAGGCATACGAAAGGGCGCATCTGCCAACATACCTG
>CAZIMR010000193.1:0-3671 GCA_964540215.1 uncultured Puniceicoccaceae bacterium | reverse complement strand
AGCCGATCCACTGAATCGAGTCGGCAGTGGATCTATAATTCACCCACAAGTCCGTGGTCCGCACTGCAGGTAAAGTCGTGCCCACTAAGTAATCAATCTGCCCACGCACATAAGCGCAGTAACGTGAACGCATCAAAGCCTCCGCCGTCGCAGCCTTCTCCCTACCCAAGTGAAACGGCTCACAGCAATCGGCATAGTTCGCACCACTCCCACAGGCACACAAAGTCTTCGTATCAATCATGCACCGCACCCTACTGAACCGAACCGATATTGAAACCACTTTCGAGCGCGGCAACAATCAACTAAAAGGCGAAGCCAATCTGCACAAAGATAAACCGTAGCGCCAGTACTCGTCGCAGTCCGAACCAATGCCATAACTCAGCCCCTATTTATTATAGCAGCGTCGCTACAACCCACACTTGCACTCCACCGCTTAACCCAAATGCTCCTCAGCTCTCAGCTCTCAAGTCTCAAGTCTCCTCCCTCAGCCCTCAAGTCTCAGCCCTCAGCTCTCTTCCCTCCGCCCTCTTCTCAAATGGATTTTCCGCTCAAGCCGCTCACCACCGTTACCGATCCCGATGCCCTCATGGAGCACTTCCTTGATTATGCACTGGCCCAGGGCATCGAGCTCTACCCCGCACAAGAGGAAGCCATCCTCGAACTCTTTTCGGGCAAGAACGTCATTCTCAACACCCCCACTGGTTCAGGCAAATCCTTGGTTGCCGCCGCACTCCATTTCCTCTCCGCCTCGCAAGGTCGCCAATCCGTCTACACCTGCCCGATCAAGGCGCTGGTCAACGAAAAGTTCCTCTCGCTCTGCCGCGACTTCGGCCCCGAAAATGTCGGCATGATGACTGGCGACGCCAGCGTCAACCGCGGCGCTCCGATCCTGTGCTGCACCGCCGAGATCCTCGCCAACATCGCCCTACGCGACGGCGACCAGGCGAAAGTCCACGACGTCATCATGGACGAATTTCACTACTATTCCGACCTCGAACGCGGCGGCGCGTGGCAAGCCCCCCTGCTCACACTGCCACAGTCTCGCTTCCTACTGATCTCAGCCACCCTCGGCGAAACACGCTTCTTCGAGCGCGAACTAGAGCGCGTCACTGGCAACGAGTGCGTCACCGTCTTTAGCACTGAGCGCCCCGTCCCGCTCGAGTTCACTTACGCCGAAGACCCGCTGACCGAGACACTGGAAAAACTTCAAGCGGCCAACAAATTCCCCGTTTACATCGTCCACTTCACGCAACGCTCCGCTTCCGAGACCGCGCAAAGCATCCTCAGCCTCAACGTCTGCAGCAAAGAGGAAAAAGCACTGATCACCACAGAGCTGCAGGACGTCGCCTTCTCCAGTCCCTTTGGCAAAGAGATCAAAAAGCTGCTGCGTAGCGGCATCGGCCTGCACCACGCGGGCTTGCTTCCCAAGTATCGCGTGCTGATCGAGAAGCTCGCCCAGAAAGGCATGCTCAAAGTCATTTGCGGCACTGATACTCTCGGCGTCGGCGTCAACGTGCCAATCCGCACCGTGCTCTTCACCCAGCTCTGTAAATATGGCGGCGTCAAAACCGGCATTCTCACCGCCCGCGACTTCCACCAAATCAGTGGCCGCGCAGGCCGCAAAGGGTTCGACGATCACGGCTATGTCGTCTCGATGGCACCCGAGCATGTGATCGAGAATAAGCGCCTCGAAGCCAAAGCCGCAGGCGACCCGAAAAAGAAAAAGAAGCTGGTCAAGCGCAAGCCCCCCGAGCGCGGCTTCGTGCATTGGGATGAGCAAACCTTTACCCGCCTACAAACCGCCCCCGCCGAGCCACTCAAATCCAGCTTCAAAGTATCACACGGCATGTTGCTCAACGTCCTCGGCCGCACAGGCGACGGCTGTGCAGCCATGCGCGCGCTAATTAATGACTGCCACAACAACAACGGCTCCAAGAAGACCATGCGCAAGCAATCCTTCCAGCTGTTTCGCGCACTGGTCGACCGCAGCATTATCGAGATCCAACCTAAAGGCACAGAGCAAAAGCTACGCATCAACGTCGAGCTACAAGACGACTTTTCGCTCAACCAAACCCTCGCGCTCTACTGCATCGACACACTCGGACTACTCGACACCACCGCGCCCGAATACGAGCTCAAACTCCTCAGCTTAGTCGAATCCATTCTCGAAAATCCCGACATCATTCTGCGTAAACAAGTCGACAAATTGAAGAGCGACAAATTTGTCGAGATGAAGGCTGCAGGCGTCGAATACGACCAACGCATGGAAGAACTCGAAAAGATCGAATACCTCAAGCCTGAGGGCGAATTCATCTACGAGACCTTTAACATATTCGCTGCCGAGCACCCTTGGGTAGGTACCGAAAACATCAAGCCCAAGTCCATCGCCCGCGAGATGTTTGAGCGTTACAGCAGCTTCTCTGACTACATCAAGAGTTACGGACTGATGCGCGCCGAAGGCCTGTTGCTGCGCCACCTCACCAACGTTTACCGCGTGCTGAGCAACACCATCCCACCCGCCTTCAAGACCGAAGCCGTCGATGAAGTGATCACCTACATCGAGACGCTGCTGCGGATTACCGACTCCAGCCTGCTCGACGAATGGGAGACGCTCAAAGACCCCGACTACAAGCCCAACACCGACGAAGCTCAGCCCGCGCCGAAAGGCCCGACCGACATCACCCGCGACCGCGAAGCCTTCACTCGCCTGGTCCGCAACGAGGTCTTCCGCTTCCTGCGCATGTTGGCCAATAAAGAATATCAAGAAATCGACGAAACCTTCGAGCTCGAGCAGATGTACCCCGAAGCCAAGTGGAAATACACCGAGCTAGGCAAAACAATGGACGCCTACTACGAAGGCCACGAATGGATCCGCCTCGACCCCGAAGCCCGCAACAAGGCGAATACCAAAATCACTGAATCGGACGATCGCACAAGCTGGACGATTGAGCAAACCCTAGTCGACCCCGAAGCGCTCAACGACTTCCAAATCGTATTTGAACTTTCGATACAACAAGCCAAAGCCAACGGCAGCATCAAAATCGTGCCAATCCAGATCTGCTCAATCGCGGAGTGATCGATCACATTAGCAAATATCTGCAGGTAAGACTTCGCCTTAAGGCGTCATGACTTATGCAACGTGGCAAGAATTCCACTGACGAGCGCACGGGCTTGCAGGGTAATCCGAACGACCATCCACAAAAAAGCCCTAAGCGGCTACAGCTTAGGGCTTCTTCAAGTGGTGGCCGGACCCAGAATCGAACTGGGGACACAAGGATTTTCAGTCCTCTGCTCTACCGACTGAGCTATCCGGCCTCACTTAGAAAGGCGGCATTAAGTGTTCGCGTTCGGCGCTCGTCAACCGGTTTTTTTAATTTTCTCACTTCCATTGTATTTTCCCTAAAAAGTGCCTGTTTTAAGCAAAATTGAAACAAGGGTTTGTCTTTACCTAAATTGACTTCCTATTACGGCACAGATTGCTAAAAATAGCGGCATCACACTGAAAAACTGCGTATCATGATTAAGAAAAAACTCTTCGGAATTTGCATATTTGGGACTCTCGTATTGGTCCTCCTGTTCCTCATCGGCACCAAGAAGCTCTCATTCGAAGCGATGGTAGCTGCTGGCAAACTGATGGGGCCGATGCCCGAAAGCGTTTCGACCTTCATCGC
>CAZIMR010000192.1:0-3681 GCA_964540215.1 uncultured Puniceicoccaceae bacterium | reverse complement strand
CTGTCCATATGCTCCGAGTGAGCGCCCGTAAGCGAAGCCACTGCCGTCTTGGCGAACAAGATCCGGAATCATTTTTAGATACTTCTCCGAATAAGTACGCAGGCTAGGTAGCTTGCGGTCACGAAGGTGTAAATTTGAATGAAGCTGAAGTGCTTGCCGGATGAATACAAAACTATGTACACCGTAAATATCGAAAGCACCGCTAAGTTTGCCTTCTTCGCCACTGGCGTCGTCGAAATAGCCTGTTGAAGAGGTCGATTCGATACGTTCAAGGAAACGATCAATTAGGCGTCCAGTCTCATCTTTCTTAGATAGGCCGAGACTGAAGCGAGTGACTGCCTTGGCGATGTTGAAACTCTGAAAGTGGTTGTCGTAGTCACTACGTTCAAGCAATTGCTTGTCGAGTTGCTCCCGAGTCCGGTCGAGCAATCGCTCCCACAAAGGATTGCGATCTTTGGCTGGGCCGAAGGAGAGTAGTCCGAGCGCAGAATAGGCTAGGCCGTTTTCGTGGCCGTCTTCGGTAAATACCTGTGCGGTGACGCAACGGGCGGCGAGATCAACTAGATCGTGCTCGCCGAGAGTGGTCTCGTTGGTAGCGCGGTAATACTCGCCAATCGCAAGAGCGGCGTGTCCGGGTTCGTCGAGGCGACTGTTTTCACCAGCAACAGGGGATATCGTGCCCTGTTCGCTGATCGATTGGAGATTGTGACCCAGAATTGACTGGGCCATATCGAGGCACTGATCTGCAAAATTTTCCATTAATCGAGAGGCGTCATATTAACGCGAAGAGCAGGTTTTGATGTTCAGCGTAGGTGTGCTTGTCAATAGCTTTCGAGAAAGTCTGAAATTCCGTTTTAGTAAAGTAAAAACCATTGACCTAAGATTGTATTTTTATTCCCTAGTAATGCTCTGTTAAGTGCACTTTTTTGTTCCCTCATTATCACTATTAATCTCCCCTTTAATTCTACCTTATTATGTTGCCTGACCCTACTTCGATGGAATCTGTGTCGCACGAAAATCGAAAATTCGCCCCGCTAGCTGCCTTTTCAGAAAGTGCCCACATTGGTAGCATGGAGGCCTATACAGCTTTATACCAGAAGAGCATCGCAGACCCCGAGGCTTTTTGGGCTGAAGCTGCAGAAGACCTGCATTGGTTTAAAAAGTGGGATACCGTGCTCGATGCATCCGATTCACCGTGCTATAAGTGGTTTGATGGTAGTCGCACCAACCTTTCTTATAACTGCCTAGACCGTCATATTATTGAAGGGCGTGGCGACAAAATTGCGATTCACTGGGAAGGCGAACCGGGGGATATTCGTGCGATTAGCTATGTAGAGTTGCATGCAGAGGTCTGTCGCTTGGCCAATGCGATGAAAGCCAAGGGCGTTCAAAAAGGGGATCGTATTGGGATTTACCTGCCGATGATTCCTGAGTTGGCGGTATCTGTACTTGCTTGTGCACGAATTGGAGCAGTGCACTCAGTCATTTTTGCAGGTTTTTCTGCGGATGCCATTCGTGATCGTGTTCTCGATAGTGAGACACGTATGGTGATCACTGCGGATGGCGGCTATCGTCGGGGTAAGGTTTTAGAATTAAAGCAGATCGTCGATGAGGGTGTTGAGAATTGTGACTGCATTAAGGATGTGATCGTGGTGCAGCGTGGGGCCGCTGATCCGATCGATTGTCCGATGAAGGATGGTCGTGATTGTTGGTATCATGAAGTAGTCGCAGCGATGAGTGTGGATTGCCCAGCTGAAGAAATGGAAGCAGAAGATCTGCTGTTTTTACTGTATACCAGCGGCACCACCGGCAAACCCAAGGGCGTGATGCACACCACTGCAGGTTATCAGGTGTTCAGTTATCTGACCTCAAAGTATGTGTTCGATTTGCAGCCAGACGATGTGTACTGGTGTACTGCGGATGTCGGGTGGATCACCGGGCACACATATATTATTTACGGCATCATGCAGAATTGTGCGACTCAGGTGATGTATGAAGGTGCACCTAATCACCCTGATGAAGGCCGCTTTTGGGAGATAATAGAAAAATATAAGGTCTCCATTTTCTACACCGCACCGACTGCGATCCGTGCCTTTATGAAATGGGGCGATAAATGGCTGAATGGCCGCGACCTATCCTCCTTGCGCTTATTAGGAACTGTGGGTGAGCCGATCAATCCAGAAGCATGGATGTGGTATCATAAAATGATTGGTGGCGAACGTTGCCCGATTGTAGATACGTGGTGGCAGACGGAGACTGGTGGGCATATGCTTACCCCGATGCCAGGCGCGACGCCGACTAAGCCTGGCTGTGCGACGCTGCCATTTTTCGGTATCGAGACTGCGATTCTTACCGATGATGGTGAAGATGTCGATGTGGGTATTTTAGCAATCAAGCAGCCATGGCCAGGAATGCTGCGAGGCATTTACGGTGATCCGCAGCGCTTTAAGGAGGCCTACTGGTGCAAGTGGGGCGGTCAGTATTACTTCCCCGGTGATGGCGCCCGACGCGACGAAGATGGCTACATCTGGATTACAGGTCGAGTGGATGACGTGGTCAACGTATCGGGGCACCGAATTGGTACTGCTGAGTTGGAAAGTGTTTTTGTCGAGCATCCAGATGTCGCAGAGTCTGCGGTGGTCGGTGTGCCGCATGAGATTAAGGGCCAGGGCCTGATCGCATATGTGACTGTAATTGACGGTCGTGATTATGATGACCAGTTGCGCAAGGAGCTCGTCACTATGATCGACAAGAGTATCGGTAAATTTGCTCGTCCTGAGCGGATCTTGTTCTCATCGGATCTGCCGAAGACACGCTCCGGTAAAATTATGCGCCGTATTTTGCGTGACATTGCAGAGGGTAAAGAACTGGGCAATACTACCACCCTGGCCGATCCGAGCGTAGTAGAAGCTTTGCAGGCACAGTATCTTGCAATGAGTTAGTCACTGTTGTTCGATTAAATACCAACAAGCCCTGCTATATTTTAGCAGGGCTTTTTGTTTGTACGCCAAGTCATGTGTAGCTGAACGTATTCAGAGTTATCGCGGCAATCTGGCGGCATTACTCTACAAAATATTATGGTTCAGAATTAAACAAAATTAAAGCCCGCATCAATCACCGCGCCTTTTACTGATGAGGCGCTCCCGCTCTACAGCATGGCTGAATTGTACGGATTATATATTTCTTTGCATTTAAATTGAGATTCTTTCGCATGTAGGCCATTTTAACAGCGTGAATGATGCACATAGATTTGACTACCGCCGTGTGCGGACTGATTTCCCTATCCTCGCGACCGAGGTGCGCGGCAAGCCGTTGACCTATCTGGACAGCGCGGCGACTGTGCAGAAGCCACTTGCGGTGATAGAAGCGGTCGATCGCTACTACCGTGCGGAAAATTCAAATATCCATCGTGGTGTCCACTATTTGAGCGAAAAGGCGACTGATGCCTATGAGGCGACCCGTGCTAAAGCGGCAGCCTTTATTGGTGCGGCGGATCCGGATGAAGTGATTTTTACCAGTGGCACAACTGAGGGAATTAACCTAATCGCGCATGGTTTTACTGAGTCCGTGTTGCAGGCTGGGGACGAAATTCTGATTACGCATATGGAGCATCATGCCAATATTGTGCCGTGGCAGATCGCAGCGCAGAAGACTGGGGCCGTTTTAAAGGTGGTGCCAGTC